>CAIWTG010000221.1 GCA_903915565.1 uncultured Chloroflexota bacterium | reverse complement strand
TACCGCCGTACTGATGGCGTCCGCAATAGGCCAGGAAATCCATACCCCGGTTAGGTCCCACAGATAACGGCAGAGGTAAAGTATGGGGACAAACACCACAAACTGTTTGATGAGCGACAGCACCAGCGCCGTAACGCCCTTAGAAAGCCCCTGCAGCGTAGTTGTAACCAGGATATTAAAACCAATCAAAACCATGGAAATCATGGATATCCGCATCGCGGTAACGGCGGTGCCGAGCAGTGAGGGTTCCTGGGTAAAGATTCCGATAAGCCACGGGGCGAATATCTCGATCAAAACCGTAACCACGAGTAATAATATAGTTATGCCCCAAGTCGCCTTCTTTAACGCATCCCACAGTCGTTTATAGTTGCCCGCCCCGAAGCAATAACCAACAATAGGCAGCAGTCCGTAAGATACGCCCATAATCGGCATATAGGCAAAGTCGGAAATGCGCATCACGATACCAAGGGCAGCCAGTGCCACCGAGCCGAACATGGAGATCATGGTATTAAGCAATAAGAAAACCATGCTTTCGGCAACCTGGAACACCGCCGTCGGCGCGCCGACGTGGTAGATGTCTTTGATAATCGTCCAGTTCGGGCGGAGGTGAGCCGGTTTAACATGGAAAGCGGTTTTACGGGCGAAGAAGAAATATAAACCCAATGCTGCAGCACAGCCTTGAGCGGTAAAAGTTGACCAGGCAGCCCCGGCGACGCCCATTTCCGGGAAGGGTCCAATGCCAAATATAAGGAAGGGGTCAAGGATGATGTTGACAACTGTACCAGTCACCATGATAATCATCGGCTTGACAGCATCACCGGAGCCGCGGATAAGGCTGCTCATGATGATTGCCAGAATAATCAGCGGCGCCCCGTAAGAAATAATGACGAAGAAAACCCGGCTGTACTCTATGATATCGGGCGTGGCGCCCATTAGAGGCAGCAGTCTGTCGGCAAAGAAGACGGATATCAACATGAAAAGCAAACCCCAGAAGGCGGCGAGAAAGAAAATTTGACCGGCTACCTGGTTTGTCGCATTAACATTTTTCTCGCCAAAATGCCGCGAAACCAGCGCGCTGATGCCGATGCCCGTACCGCCGCCGACGGCATAAAAGAGAATCTGGTAAGGGAAGCTAATCGTCAATGCGGCGATGGCCTCATGGCCTATCCTGGCTACCCAGAGGGTATCCACGATATTATAAAGGCTCGTCGTAATAGTGGAGGCAATACCGGGCAGACTTAAAGCGATAAGCAGCTTGCCGAGCGGAGCTTCACCTAATTTTTTAGTGTATTCCTGCATAAAACTCCAATAAAGTAATGCCGAAAAAACGGCAGAATAATACGTTAATAACGGCGGAGTAAATCGCCTTTAAGCTAGCAGTGGGAGCGCAGACATGTGAGAACGCAAACTGACGCCGGGATAGCTAATAGCTTGGCCTCGTTGCAGAACTTGCGACTTTTACCGGCACCAAATTACATGAGAGTGTAAGTATAAAATACGTCGGTATTACTCATGTTTATCTTTATCCTTATGGTCCCAGGGCGGTCCGCTGAACCACCACCAGCGGCGGAATCTGCCAAGGATAAAAGATAAACCGAGTATGATTAAAACGGTCGGCCAGGTATATTGCCAAATCGAACCGGATACTGTACCCGTCGTTACCAGCAAAGCGATAATGCCAACGGCGATTATTATTGCCCCAATTACCATGTACGCACCTCCTGGCCTAAAACAGGCACCAGAAACCTATCTTATCGTAAAAAAAAATTTAAGTCAATAGGTTAACTTAAAACCTTTTCCTCGGTGAGGCGGCGGATTTCATCTTGGGATAGACCGAGGAGTTGGCCGAAAACATAGTCATTATGCTCACCGAGGAGGGGCGGGGTCTGATAATTGCCCTCGGCATAGTCGCTGAACTTAATGGGCAAGCCGGCTAGGACTTTATCGCCCAACACCGGGTGAAGGGGTTTTTTAAAGAAGCCCCGCGCACTGATGTGTGTATCATGGGTAAGCTGTCTGGTGCTGAAGGAAGGCGTCGCGGCGATGCCGGCTTTTTGCAGACGTTCGGTTAACTCATAAGCGCCGTACTGTCGCGTCCATTCAGATAAATATTTATCCAGCTCTTCCTGGTTTTCCCAGCGGCCCGGCTCATCACGAAAGGCGTCGTTTTTCGTCCAGTCGGGGTTGCCCATTGACTTACAGAGGGCTTCCCATTCCTTTTGGTCGGCTACCGCCAGGGCAATCCATTCATCCTCGTCGCCGGTTTTTTTGCAGGGGTAACAGCCGTGGGGCGCCATAAATGCATCGCGGTTGCCGACGGGTTGACCGACGGCGCCGTTAATGATGTAGCCCATCACCATTTCCCCCAGGAAGTTGGCGTGCCCCTCAATCATGGCGGCGTCAATATACTGCCCATCGCCGGTATTTTGTTTATAGTAGAGCGCGGTCATCATCGCCACCGCGCCGTGGATGGCCTGTGCGCCGTCCGTCCAGGGCGAGACGCCGATGACGTTCGGCTCGCCGCCGGGGTAGCCGTTGGAGAAGGTGGCTCCCGAAAAGGCGTCAACGATTTCAGCATAAGCCGGGCGTTCTTTATGCGGTCCGCTCCGGCCGTAACCCGAACCGGCGTAATAGATAATATCCGGTTTGATTTTTTTCATTTCTTCGTAGCTTAAGCCCCAGCGCTCCAATACACCGCCCCCGAAATTTTCCGCCACCACGTCGCAGAGCTTAATCAGCTTTTTCGCCAGCTCCTGTCCTTTGGGCGTGGTCATATTGAGGGTGATGCTTTTCTTGCCCCAGTTAAGCGACGCGAAAGCGCTGCCGACGTTGGGACCCTTCCCGGCCATGCCGGGCGGCGCACCAACGGTACGCATGTAGTCAATGCGGCTGGAGGTTTCAACCTTAATGACCTCCGCGCCCATGACGGAGAGCCATTCGGTGGCATGGGGTCCCGCCCACATCTGGCAGAAGTCGAGGACCCTTATTCCCTCCAACGGCAGGCTTAATTTTTTATTCATATCAAATAATACCAGCCTGTTTCATCTTAGTTAACTGTTCTTGGCTGTATTTTAGTATTTCGCCATAGACTATGTCGTTATGCTCACCTAAAAGCGGCGCGGGGCGATTGATAATGCCCGGGGTGGTGGAGAGTTTGAATGGCGCGCCGGGGTATTTAAGTTTACCAGCAACAGGGTGGTCAATTTCCTGCCAGAAATTACGGTAAGCCAGCTGCTCATCAGCGATCAGGTCTTTGACGGAACGGACTAAAGAGCAGGGGACGCCATATTCCAGAGCGAGGTTATTAATCTCCACCGCCGTATGCTCTAACGTCCAGGCGGTGATGAGCTGGTTGAGCTCAACGATATAGTTATTGCGCATTAAGGGGTTGGCGAACATTTCCTCTTTAGACCAGTCGGGGTCGCCCATCATTTTAACTACGAGGTGGTAGTGGGGGCCAATCCAGATAACGACGTAGCCGTCCCGGCAGGGATAGAGAAACCCGCCGAATTTTTTTCTGCCCCATTCGCGGGAGGGGGTCTCCTCCATGACGCTATAGTAGGCGAGCTGCTGGCGGGTAATGGAGGCGACGGCTTCCTGTTTGGAAAGGTCGATATGCTGGCCCTGGCCCCCGTTTTTTCGTCCCAGTAAAGCCCCTAAAGTGCAGGCGGCTGCCGTCAGGCCGCACATGAAGTCCGCGGCATGGTTGGGCACTTTGAGGGGCGGCATCGAGGCGGGGTCTTTAACGCCTTCATCGGGGTTGCCGAAACCCTCGGTGCCGGCGTGGGCGGCGATAAGGTCGTTGCCTTTATAGTCTTTAAAAGGCCCAGTCTGCCCGAAGGGCGTGATGGAGGTCATTATCAGGGATGGGTTTATCTTTTTCAATGCGGCGTAGGTTAAGCCGAGCCGCTCAATTTCTTTGACGGAATGGTCTTCAATCAAAATGTCCGCCCACTTAATCAACTCTTGGAAAATTTTCAAGCCGTCAGCGGACGCAACATCGAGGGTTATGCCGGACTTATTAGTATTTAAAAACAGGAAGAGTCCGCTTTTTTCAGGGTGGGGGATGTGCTGGGGGAAGGGACCATAGCTGCGGGCTTTATCACCGAGGCCGGGCTTTTCTACCTTAATGACCTGCGCCCCCATGTTGGAGAGCAGCTTCCCGCAATAGGGCCCGCTGATAAAGTCACTGAACTCGATAACCTTAACGTTAGAAAGCGCCTGTGGGGTCATCCCGCACTCCTGTTTTGCTACTGACTTTAATATACTCAAAACCGGACGAGAATAGCAATATACGAAATCTTGAAGCTAAAATTGTTCTATATGGAACAAATATATACCTTAACATATATGTAATCATCGTACTTTTGAGGGTTTTTGAGTGTAAGCACTTATTGACAACGATTCTGAAGCGTTATAATATAGTTCTAGATAGAACATTTCTGAACCACTCCCCGGATTCTTTTTGGGATTAGACTATGACTGTAAATGAAGTAAATAAAAGGACTGATAAAACGCCGCTGGGGACGTTGCTTTCCATGCTCATGTCGTTCGAGGTGCTGGCGCGGTACCTGGAACTAGAGCTGAAACGAAACCAGGTAAGCCTGATTCGCTTCAACATCATGAGCGCCCTGTTTAAGAACGGCGGCGAGATGACGCCTTCGGAAATAGCCGAGGCGGTATTTCGCGAAAAGAACACGATAACGGCCTGCATCAATACCATGGAAGAACAAGGGGTAGTGCGCCGCGAGCCCTCCACTAACGACCGGCGGTCGGTGAAGGTGGTCATAACCGAAAAAGGCTGGAACGAAGCCAATCGCCTTAGCCCTGTCGTCCAGGAGTTAAGCCGCGAGGCGTTATCCTGCCTCGAAAAACAAAACGTCGAAGAACTGGTGGAAACGATGCGCACCCTCCGGGAAAATCTTTTGCCCAGGGTGGCGAAAACTTCTGCCAACGGCAAACGTCAGGAAAAAGAGGTTTCACAGCGGAACCGGTAGACAACTTCGCTGAATAATAATAAAGAGGGGAATATGTAACTGTGAAAGAGATTAGGTTCCACGGACGCGGCGGCCAGGGGGCGGTTATGGCGGCCAAAATGCTCGCCAGCGCCTTACTGGTCGAAGGTAAACATGTAGCCAGTTTTCCCATGTATGGGTTTGAAAGACGCGGCGCGCCGGTCGTAGCTTTTACCCGTTTTGACGATAAGCCGATACGGGAAAAGACACAGGTTTACAACCCAGACTGCATCATCGTCATTGACCCCGGGCTACTCACCCTGCCGACACTATTTACGGGGTTGAAGCCAAACAGCATTTTCATCCTGAACACCGCTAAGAAAGAATACATACAGCCTAATCCGGCGCTGAAGACCTGCGGCCTGGTCAATGCCACCGGCATCGCGGTGCAGGAAATCGGGCGGGATATCCCCAACACCTGTCTGCTCGGGGCATTTGCCGCGGCTACCGGCTGGCTGTCGCTGGATGCGGTGCTCAAGAGCTTGCCGGAATACCTTAGCGGCGCCGACATTCTGCAGAAGAACATCAAGAGCGCAGAACGTGGCTACAAGGAAGTAGAGGTAATCAAATGGTAATCAAACATCAATGGATTTTTAAAACGGAGAGCCCTTGGTCGGACGCCAACCAGAAAATGCTGGTGCTGGACACCGGCGGCTGGCGCACCGAACGCCCGGTACTTGATAAGTCTTTATGCAATTACTGCGGGCTCTGCTCTTTATACTGTCCGCCGCAGTGCATGAGAGACAAGGGCGACCATTACGAGGTTGACCTGGCCTTCTGCAAGGGCTGCGGCATCTGTGCCCATGAGTGCCCGAAGAAGGCTTTAACCATGAAGCCGGAAGGAGAATTTACCAATGAAGGCTAAAAAAGGAAAAATTAGCGTTATGATGGGCAACGTCGTCGCCGCCAACGTGGCAAGGCTGTGCCGTCCTGAAGTTGTGGCGTGCTACCCCATCACCCCCCAGAGCGAAGTAGCAGAAACCATGTCCGGCTTTGTAGCCGATGGATCGCTGGATGCGGAAATTGTGGAAGTAGAAGGCGAAAACTCGGCGATGAACGTCTGCCTGGCGGCCAGTGTGGCCGGGGCAAGGACATTCACGGCGACTTCATCCTACGGATTGGTTTATATGTATGACGCTATCATGCAAGCATCGGGCTATCGCGCGCCGGTCGTGATGATTAACGTCAACCGCGAGACCCCCGGCATCCATGCGGTATCATCCGGGCAGCAGGATATGATAGCCACCCGCGACGCCGGCTGGGTCCAGATAATCGTAGAAAATAACCAGGAAATCGCCGACCAGCTAATCATGTGCTACCGGCTGGCGGAGGATTACGATATTCAACTCCCCGTCATGCTCAACTACGACGGCTATTATCTTTCCTACCTCAATGAAGAGGTGGAGATTCCGGAGCAAAGCGATGTTGATGCTTTCCTCGCGCCCTTAAAGAATCAGCCCCAGCGGCCTCGCATTATTCCCGGCGCGGCCACCGGCTGCGGCACGCACGGGATGGAGATGGGCTATGTGGAAGCGCGCTACAAGCACTGGGCGGCGATGGACAGAGCCAAGAAGAAGGTTGACGAAATTGACCAGCAATTCGCCGACTACTTCGGGAGGAGTTACGGCGGCCAGATTGAAGAATACCGCATGAATGACGCCGAAATCGCCATCTTGGCATCCGGCAGCGCGGCCGGAACGGCCAAAACCGTCGTTGATACCAAGCGGGAAGAGGGGATTAAGGTGGGGCTGGTTAAGCAAAGACTATTCCGTCCCTTCCCCGAAGAAAGATTAATCGCTGCGCTCAAAGGTAAAAAAGCCGTGGGCGTCATTGACCGCAGTGTTGGCTTCGGTTGGAAGTACGGACCCATGTGCACCGAGCTTAAAGCCATCGCGCCGTCCATTGGCAACGTGCCAATCTTGAGCTACATTGACGGGTTAGCGAACCTGGATATAACGATTCCGCATATCGGCAGAGTGGTCGATGAAGTTAACGCTGCCGCCAAAGGCAATGCTTACCAGGCCGTGACCTGGATTCCGATGGAGTAATGAGGTAAAGAAAATGGTAGAAGCAACAAAGAAAAGAAACAAGATTTTTGATTATTTCACCACCGAAGATCAGTTTTCCGGCGGCGTAGCCTGGTGCGCCGGCTGTCCGCTGGAATTAATCGCCCGCACGGTGCCCAAAGTAATGGGCAATAAAGTAGTATTCGTGGGCACGCCGTCCTGTTCAGCGCCGGTTTTACACGGACAGAACATCGGCGCGTGGCATAAGTGTTCGTATCTCGCCTGTGTAATGACGGGCGTAGCCTCCAGCGCTACGGGTCTATCGCGCTATTTCCACCGAACCAACCAGGAAGCTACAGTCGTCGCTTTCACCGGCGACGGTTGCGCCACGGATATCGGCTTCCAGACGTTGAGCGGCGCGGCGGAAAGAAACGAGCGCTTTATCTACCTGGCTTACGATAACGAAGGCTACATGAACACCGGCAACCAGCGCTCCAGTTCGACGCAAAAGGGCGCCGCCACCACCACGACACCGGTGGGTAAGGTAGGCAAGGGCAAACCAACCGCCCAGAAAAACATGACGATGATTATGCTGATGCATAAACCGCGTTATATGGCTACCGCTAACCCGGCTTATATGGAGGACTTCGCTAAAAAGCTCCAGAAAGCCAAAGAACTATGTAAAGAAGGATTTGTCTATCTGCACGTGTTCTCGCCGTGTCCGGTTGGCTGGCGCATTGATTCCAACTCCGTGATTGAAGTTTGCCGCACCGCTACCCGCACCAACTGGTTCCCGCTGTGGGAGGCGGAAAACGGCAAACCGCGACTAACGGTGGAGGTTGCCGCTCCCAAGCCGATTACGGAATTTACCAAACTGATGCGTAAATTCTCGCACCTAAAAGAGGACGGGCTGGCCGAGTTACAAAGAGAGATTGATGAGCGATACGCACTTTTGAAAACATTGGTTGATGCTGCGGCGAAACAAACCTAAGGATAGTTTAACGCCTAAGTGTTAGTTCAAAGAGGGGGTGTAAAAAGCCCCCTCTTTTGTTTACCCGACCTTTTCCTCTTGCTCTCCCTTTCATCTTCTTCCCTCTTACCTTATAATTACCTCAAGGGAAAACTTTATGGCTTCCGAGGCATCAATTTACATCGGCACGTCCGGCTGGTCTTACCCCAAAGGGGAGGGGACTTGGAATGGCTTTTTCTATCCCCCCGGCAAGATTAACGAGCTGGAATTTTACAGCCAGTTCTTCAACACCGTCGAGCTTAACTCCTCTTTTTACCGTCCCCCCAACCCCGGTTTTGTCTATAACTGGGTGAAAAAGACGCCCAAAAATTTCCTCTTCGCGGTTAAGCTATGGCAGAAGTTCACCCATCCCAAAATGTACCAGGAAGCCACCGGCGAGGAAGCCGTCATTGCCCAGAGCGACGTCGACCTGTTTAAAAAAAGTCTGGAGCCTTTAGCTAAAGCCGGCAAACTTGGCGCGCTGCTGGTACAGTTCCCGCCCAGCTTTAAAAACGAGGCTTACGAGCAGCAAAGGCTGGGAGCTATCGCTAAAGCGTTTAGGGAGTATAAACTGGCGGTGGAGTTAAGGCAGCGCTCCTGGAGCGACGATAAAAACACCGCCGAGTTTTTAAGAGAAAACCACATGGCGTGGGTGCAGATTGACGAACCCAAGTTCAGCACCTCTATCGCTGTAGAAACTCCGATAACCTCGGATATCGCCTATTTCCGCTTTCACGGCCGTAACGCTAAAGACTGGTGGACCGGCGATGCGGAAACGCGCTATAAATACCTCTACCCGGAGGGGGAAATCGGTGAGCTGGCGGAACGCGTTAAAGCCGCCGCCGAAAAAACCAAATTACTCTTCGCTTTCTTCAACAACCACTGGCAGGCTTACGCGCCGCGCAACGCCAACGATTTGAAAAAGGCGTTAAAGCTGCCCTATGAACAGCTGCCGCTCAACCTTGAATTTGCGCCGGATAACGGCGATACTAAAAAGGGAAAGTCTTAAGGTATGCTCGACGAATTATCGGTAAAAAACTTCGGCATTATAGAAGAGGTCAACTGGAAGCCTTCGGCGGGGATGAACGTTATCACCGGAGAGACCGGCGCCGGCAAGTCGCTGGTGGTTGACGCCGTCGAAGCATTGCTCTCCGGCCAGGCTAAAGAGGAAGATATCCGCCACGGCGCCGATGAAGCGCGGGTGGAAGGCGTTTTTCATCAGGCCGACGGGGAGGATTATCAGGCGCTGAAGGAATTGCTGGAAGCAAAAGGACTTGATTCCGGCGACGGCACGATTTTATTGGCGTGTGAGATTAAGCGTCAGGGCCGCACTACGCCGCGGGTGAACCGGCAGGCGGTATCTAAAGCACTGCTGAAAGTCATCGGCATGGCATTGGTAGACATTCACGGACAAAGCGAGCACCTTTCCCTCCTCAACAAAAGCCACCACCTGGATTACCTGGACGCCTATGCGCATACGTTGGAAAAGCGGCAGACCTTTGGGGCAAAAGTCCAGGAGCTGCACCAGATGGAAAAGGAAATCGACTTGCTCTCCCGCGATGAGCGCGAACTGGCGCGGCACATCGAGTTGCTCAACTTCCAGGTAGATGAAATTAAAAAAGCCGAACTGCAAGACGGCGAGGAAGAATCTCTGCAAAAAGAATCGGTCCTATTAACGTCCGCGGAAAAATTAAAGGCGGCGTCATTTGAAATCTACGGCATCCTCTACGGAGAAGAAAACACTATGACGGCCGATTCGGCGCTGGATAAAGTAAATGAAACCCTGCCGTTGATGAAACAGCTGGCCGAGACCGATGCCTCGCTAAAACCCAAGTTGGCGAACCTTGAGGAAATCGTTAACGGACTAGAAGAGCTGGCGCGGGAAATACACGCCTATGGCGATAACCTTAACTTCGACTCGGCCAGACTGGAAGAGGTTCAGGGTAGGCTTGAATTGATAAAAACCTTAAAACGTAAATACGGCGCATCAATTAATGAGGTGCTGGATTACCTCGCTAAATCGGAAAAAGAGCTGACGGGACTAACATCATCCGGTGAGCGGCGGGAAGAGTTGCAAAAAGAACGCGAGGCGCTTAAAAAAGAAATGGGGACTTTAGCCGCCAAACTGACGCAGGATAGGACCAAAGCGGCGCAGAAAATTGCTGCGGCGGTGAAAAAAGAGCTCGCCGAGTTGAGTATGGGGCGGGTGGACTTTATCGTCTCTATAGCGCAGGAAGAATCGGCGGAAGGGATTCCCCTCCCCGATGGCAAGACTTATAAATTCAACAGCAACGGCGTGGACGACGTCGCTTTTCTGGCGTCCACCAATCCCGGCGAGCCGGCTAAAGCTTTGGACAAGATTGCCTCTACCGGCGAGATATCGCGGTTCATGCTTGCGCTGAAAAGCGCGCTGGCAGAAGCGGACACGATTCCGGTTTTAATTTTCGACGAAATAGACATCGGCATCGGCGGGCGCAGCGGCGAGGTCATTGGCCGCAAGCTCTGGAAGCTCGCGCAAAACCACCAGGTGATTTGCGTGACGCATTTGCCGCAGATTGCCGCCTTCGCCGACGCCCAGTACCGCGTCACCAAGCAGACGGCGCGCGATAGAACCGTCAGTACCATCGAGCCTTTAAAGGGTGAGGGGCGGGAAAAAGAGCTGGCAATGATGATTGGCGGTGCCAGCTATACGGAGAGCGCTTTGCAGGCGGCACGGGAGCTCATCGCCAAAGCCGAGGCGTGGAAAAAGGACTCGCCAAAAGATTAGGGCGTGGCTGTCGTTATAACTAATATTCCAGAGCCTTCCGGCCGGAGAATTTCTGTTTGGTGTACCAGGTTTTCACCGCGTCGGCCAGCTCTTTAGGCTCATCGAATACCCTTAGAAGGTCTAAGTCCTCCGTAGAAATGTAGCCCTGTGGCAGCACCACGTTTTTCAGCCAATCCAGTAAAGGCGCCCAGAACGGTGTGGAAAACAATAGTACCGGGAAGGGCTTCATCTTTTGCGTCTGGATAAGGTTGAGCACCTCGGTCAGCTCGTCCATGGTGCCCAGCCCGCCCGGCATGATAACGAAGGCGGTAGCGTATTTTACCAGCATCACCTTGCGGACAAAGAAGTAATGGAAGGTGATGGTCCTTTCAGCGTAGATATTGCATTTCTGTTCTTCCGGCAGCTTGATGTTGAGGCCAGCGGATATCACTCCGGCGCGGTGCGCCCCCATGTTGGCGGCTTCCATCACACCAGGGCCGCCGCCGGTCATAATATTAAAGCCGTCTTTACCCAGTAAGTAGGCTATTTCTTCGGTCTGCTTATAAAGCGCATCGTCGGGTTTGGTGCGGGCGGAGCCGTAAATTGTTACCGCCGGGACGAGATCGGCCAGGCCGTCAAAGCCTTCGACAAATTCTCCCATGATACGGAACATCCGCCACGAGTCTTCTTTGGCCATTTGGTTGATTTCATATTCTTTGCTCATCGTCCCTCCTGAAAGAGGTTGTTAAGGTTTAATCCAGATTAACCGTGGCGCCGTATTCCGGCACCATAGTATTATACCCGTTTTTACTGCGCAATAGCTGGCTGAACTGCTCGGCGGATTCGACTTCACCATGGGTGATGAAAATGCGTCGGGGATTGACCGACAGGCTGGAAAGCCATTTCAGCAATTCGTCCTGGTCGGCGTGGGCGGAAAAGCCTTTAACCTGGGTAATCCGAGCGCGGACGGGGTACTGCTGGCCATGGATTCTCACGGTCTTGGCGCCGTCGAGTATCTGCCGTCCTAATGTACCCGCCGCCTGATAGCCGACGAACACTATCGTGCATTCGGGACGCGATATGTTGTTGGCCAGGTGATGTTTAATCCTGCCGCCGTTGCACATGCCGGAGCCGGCGATTATCATAATAGTGCCTTTGATACTGTTCAAGGATTTTGATTCTTCCACCGTTTCTACCGCTTTCAAACCCGGGAAGTCAAAAGGCGAATGATGCTCGTTCATTAACTCGGTCATGTCGCTATCGAACAGGTTGGCGTAGCGCTTATATACTTCGGTGATTTTAGCCGCCATCGGGCTGTCTAAATATACATCAATCGGGGGGATGCGTTTTTGCATCAGCAGGAGGTCCAGGTAATAGAGGATTTCCTGGGCGCGCTGCAACGCAAAGCTGGGGACGATGATGTTACCCCCCGCGGCTTTAGTGCTGTTGACGATTTCCACCAGGTCGTCGCCGATTTCATCGGTGCCCTCATGAACGCGGTCGCCGTAGGTTGATTCCATCACCACGTAGTCCAGTTTTTGAAAAACGGATGGGTCATGGAGGATGGGGCGGTCTTTGCGACCAATGTCGCCGGAGAAAACGATGCTCCGCTTCTCTCCATTCTGGCTTATCTGCAGCTTAATCATCGCGGAGCCGAGCACGTGGCCGGCGTCATAAAAGGTTGCCTCAATGCCGTGGCCGATGTCCAGGGTCTGATTATATTCCACAGGCGAGAACAATGGAAATGTCTTTTCGGCGTCCGCAGCGGTATAGAGCGGGACTTCGGGGTAAGGCCCCTGCCGGCCTTCCCGCTGGTGGCGCTTTTTCTTATAAGCGGCGTCTTCTTCCTGCAAATGCCCCGCATCCAACAGCATGATTTTCGTGAGGTCAGCGGTAGCGGGTGTGCAATAAACTTTGCCCTGGAATCCCTCCCGCACCAGTTTGGGCAGCAGGCCGCTATGGTCGAGGTGGGCGTGGGTTAAAAAAACAGCCTGCAGTTTTTTAGGCGAACAACGGAATTTTTCCCAGTTGCGGTACAGGAATTGTCTTTCCTGGTATAGTCCGCAGTCCACGAGAATCATGGTGTCGTTGGTTTCTATCAGGTAGCGGGAGCCGGTTACGCCGCGGGCAGCCCCCATAAAGGTCAGACGAATATCCATTGGTTTTATGATAACATCTCTGGGAAAGCGATACCAGCCGAATGTCAGCTGATAGTGGCAATGGGGTTTTCCACGAAGGGATTGGTACGCGAGGCAAAAGAAAACAGGAAAGGATAGTGGGCTTTCAAGAACATCATGTAGTCCAGCCACTGTTTGGCGAGCAGGGTGTAAACACGCTGGGCATCAACAACGATATGGGCGATATCGTTTTCCGGCAGGTTGTAAAAAGATGGCCGCGCCGCCAGCTCATCACGCAGGTGCACCACCGCCCAGAGGAGCTCGGCATAAGACTCATTTTCAATAAAATCGGCGTTTTCCAGCTGCCTGACGAGCAGGTCGCCCTTATCCTTAAGACTGCGGGACAGCATTTCCAGGTCGAGGAGTTTTGGAACAATGGTGTACTTATAACTAGACAGTTTCTTCTGGAGCTGCTCGAAATCTTTGGTAGACCACTGTGCCGTAACGATAAACTCGTGCCGCACGCTGTTGATATTAGCATCATAGCTGGTGAAGATGTGCAGCAGCTGATTGCCGACCTCGGTAAAAAACACGCCGATGAGCATGTTAAGACGGCGTTTATGCAGGCCGTATTGCCGACGCTGCGAGAACCACTCGATAAGGTTGGTCAACAGGGTCACGAAGCTGCCGATGCCGACGATGATGAGGAAGATGGCGAATATCTTGCCGCTGGTGGTAACCGGAGTGATGTCGCCGTAGCCGACCGTGGCAATGGTAACGATGGTGTAGTAGAGAGCGTTAATAAAAGACAGGTGCTCGATACCCATCATCCCAAAGGTGCCGATAATTACTACAGCAACGGGCAGCAGCAAAAGAATCCTGAATCGTTTAAAGCTATACATCGTTAAAGATTAAGCCTCATATGTTCCTTGCGCATGCACTTATCCATGACCACCTTAAGACCGGCTTTTTCCGCCGCGGCAGCCGAGCTCGGGTTGACCACGCCTTCCTGCATCCAGACGGTTTTGGCGCCGATACTAATAGCCTGTTCAACAATGGGCGGGACATCTTCCGATTTACGGAAAATATCCACGACATCCACTTTTTCGGCGATTGATGCAAGGTCGGCGTAGCTGGTCTCTCCCAGTATCATCTTTTCGCCGGGGTTAACGGGGATTATTTTATAGCCCTTGCCTTTGAGATAGGCCGCGACGATATTGCTCGGACGTTCCGGATTAGCCGAAAGCCCGACTACCGCAATGACACGGCTGTTTTTAAGTATTTCCCCGGTAAGTTCCATCTGGTTTAATGATATCGCTCTTTTGCCGCCGCGTCCAGATACCCCAGGGGATATATTATTGACGCCGTCCCACCACCCTTACCAGCCCCATATATCGCCCGGCATCCGCCTTGAGCACGTCCGCTTCAGTGGCGAAGATTAACGTCCCAGCCTCTTCACAGGCGTCTTCATACTGCACCCAATCCTTCCACCCATCCGGCAACATATCCGCCGCTACATCTTTAATGCAGGCCAGCTTACTCCAGTGACGCTGCCACCAGGCGGCGGTATGGAAGCCCCAGCACTCGTCTACCCAGAAAGTACTACGATTCTGACGCGGCGCCATCAGGTGTTCCGGCACCGGCCCGTCAATATCCTGCATCAGCCCCGGCACCACAATCCCGATTTGCCCGCCCGGCTTTAAAAGCTTGATGAATGAAGGCAGGTAAAGGTCGTCTGTGCCGTAGTACTGGTAAGAATCGAGTGACACTATCGCGTCAAAGAACTCATCGGCATAGGGCAGGGCATGCGCTTCGGCGTGGACGGGGAAAATCTGGTTTTCCAGCCCCGCCTCTTTAATGCGCTGCCAGTTTTCGGCGGCCGGAATCCAGAGGTCGTTGGCCCAGACCTGCGCACCATACTCTTTGGCCAGGAAGATAGAGCTTAACGCCTTGCCGCACCCCATATCCAGCACGCGCATCCCCGGCTTGAGCTCCATTTTTTCGCAGAGCCACTCCGTCAGCCAGAGGACGTTAGGCCCCATCCACCCCTTGACTACCCACTCCGGGTCATATTTGGCGGAGCGGGGGTATTTATCGTTTTTAAGTAATTCCTGTAATTTATTTTTAGATATTTTCATTTGATACTCCTTTTGTATATTTTAAACCAGCCCGTCAAGCGGGAAGGGTGGCTGGGCGACCGGGCGCACCGCCAGCGATAACAACGCCATCTCATTATCATCCCCGGCAATACGGTTTTCTTTAAGAGCTCCGCAGCCGCTGCAGCGGTGGATTATGACCCACTCCTTATCGTGCCGGACGGAGATGGCAATCGGCTCCATGATAGCGCCGCAATTAGCGGCGCGGTCGCCGGGTTGTTTATCCAGGTGGACGCTGCGCAGGCAAAAGGGGCAGTGATTGCGATGTCCGGTGCCCGGGGCGACTAAACTAACGCCACGCCCGCAATGAAGACACGTGAACGACTGTTCTTTATTGAATTTATCGTGCATGTAAAAAATCCTCGATTAAGATTTTCCTGGAAACACAAAACAGCGTCTATCACGTCCGCGGCCGGTGCCATAGAATACTTCGGGGGATTTTTTACACCAAGAAAAGACAAAGCCGCTCCCGGGAGGAGCGGCCAGTTTTAAGCTAACGTTGGGTAAAACTGTTGGGCCGGTTGCCTACCGGAACGTGACAGCGCTATGGTTGGTTTCTCTGACTTGTTTCAACATCCACACCTCGTTTGGAGCGGGAGACGGGATTCGAACCCGCGACTTTTTGCTTGGGAAGCAAACATTCTACCACTGAATTACTCCCGCCCCTAAAGCTTTAATATTTTAGTTCAAAAACAAGGGGTTGTAAAGATTCCTTTATTAAATAGGTACAAATACTCAAAAAAAATAGTTGATACAGCCGATTGAGCCGTACACCAGGAGGTATATAAAATAAATAGTATACTAAGTGTAACATTTGACTTTTTTTGAGCGCATTGTTATACTCGCCATGAACGATTTGAATTCGGAAAATAACCGGTCGGATTGTTTCAATTTCAGGGATACCAAAAAAATACTAAGGAGGATGAAGGTATGTCCGGAGATTTTGTGAACTTGTTAGCGGATCTTAAGGAAGAAGAGGTACTCAAGCTGACCCAACAGCGGCTTGATTCCAAAGAGGACCCTCTCAAAATCCTTGAAGATGCCCGTAAGGGTATGGAAATCGTCGGTAAGCGCTTTGCCGGCGGCGAATATTTCCTCCCCGAGCTCGTCTTTTCCGGCGAGCTGCTCGCGCAGGTCACCAATATTGTAAAACCCCACCTAACCGGTGCGGGCGTACAGCAAAAGAAAATCGGCAAGGTCGTCATCGCTACAGTCGCCGGCGATATCCATGATATCGGCCTCAACATCGTAGATTTCATGCTTGATGTTAACGGCTTTGAGGTCACCAACCTCGGCGTCGACGTACCCATTGAAAAGATCGTCAAAGCTGTGAAGGAAACCGGGGCGCCGGTGCTGGGCTTAAGCGGTTTCCTTACCCCTGCCTTCGATGCCATGAAAGAAACCGTCGAAGCGCTGGAGAAAGCCGGACTGCGCAAGAACCTTAAAATCATGATTGGCGGCGGCCAGATGGACGATGAGGTCCGCAAGTATGCCAAAGCCGATGCCTTCGGCAAGGACGCCATGGCCGCAGTGACGCTGACCAAACAGTGGTACGGTGTTAAGTAATATGGCTAAACCATGGGCGGAGTTATCTCCAGAAGAAAAACGGGAAGAACGCTTCAAACGATGGCTTTCTCCGCCAGGTGTCAAATTTGCCAGCCCACAGGCAGAGAAAGTCTATAAAGAGAGAGTAACCAGATTCATTAAGGCTTTTACGCTACAAAAGCCTGACCGGGTACCCTGCATCCTGCCCACCGGGTTTTATGCCGCGTCTTATGCCGGCACTAATCTGGGCGAGGTCATGTACGACTATGACAAGATGAAGTCCGCCTGGCGGAAGATGATGCATGACTTCAGCGATGCGGATACTTATATGCCCCCCGCCCTCGTTCCCCCCGGACGGTCTCTGGAGGCAGTAGACTATAAGCTTTATAAATGGCCGGGACACGGGCTTCCCAAGACGACGCCTTCTTACCAGGCAGTAGAGGGCGAGTGGATGAAGCCCAATGAGTACGACGCCCTTATCCGCGACCCGTCTGATTTCTGGCTGCGCATTTATCTTCCCAGGATTTTCGGGGTGTTTAAAGCTTTCAACACCTTGAACCCCTGGACCAGCTTTGAAGAAATTGCGACGACGCCGTTTATACCCTTCGGGAATCCGGAGGTGCAGGCAGGCTTTAACGCCATCATGAAAGCCGGCACCGAGAGCCTGAAGTGGATAGCGGCGGTCGGCGAAGTAGCCGGCGAATCGCTGGCGATGGGCTTCCCCGGGGTGATGAGCGGATTGGCCAAAGCTCCGTTCGATACCCTGGGCGACACGCTGCGCGGCACGCAGGGCGTGATGATGGATATGTTCCAGCGCCCGCAAAAAGTCCACGAAGCGATGGAAAGATTAGTGCCCATCATCATCGAGGGCGCGGTAGCGGCCGTGGCTAATGCCGCATCGCCGATTGTTATCATGCCGCTCCATAAAGGCGCCGACAGCTTCATGTCCCCTAAGCAATACGAAACCTTCTACTGGCCGACCTTTAAAAAGGTGGTCATGGCGATGGTTAATGAAGGCATCTATCCCATGCTGTTCGCCGAGGGCAGCTATAACAAGCGCCTGGACATCATCGGCGATTTCCCCAAAGGTTCGGTCGCCTGGTACTTCGACCAGACGGATATCTTTGAGGCTAAGAAGAAAATCGGCGACAGGTGCTGTATCGTCGGCAACGTGCCCACATCGCTCATTATGACGGGCACACCGCAGCAGGTTAAAGAACACTGCAAAAAACTCATCGAGGTTTGCGGTAAAGACGGCGGCTACGTCCTGGCCGGCGGCGCCAACGTTGATGAGGGCAATCCAGAAAACCTGCGCGCCATGATGGCGGCGGCTAAAGAGTACGGCGTTTACAAATAAAGCTTTAGATAAAATAATATAAGCGTTTTAACCGGCATCAGGCATTTCCGCGCCATTCCATGGTGGTGAGGAAATGCCTGTCGGTTAGAAATAGCTTTTTTGGAGGTTCAGGATGGAAAAACAATGGTCGGAAATGACCTGGCAGGAACGGCGCGAAGAAAGATTCAAGAAATGGCTCAATCCCCCCGCTAAACTCCCCAACCCCGCGATGGAAAAGCTTTATAAAGAGCGTCTGACGCGGATGATTAAAGCCATCAAGATGGAAATTCCGGACCGCGTCCCCATGCACCTCGCCGCCAACTCTTTCGTCGCTTACAACAATGGTTACACCCTGTATGATGTCCTCTATGATTATTCCAAAATTAAACCTTCCTGGATAAAGTTCCTGGAAGAATTTGAGCAGGACTCCGCCGATGCACCCGGATTTTTTGCCGCCAGGGTCTATGAAATTTTAGATTACAAAGTCAACGCCTGGCCCGGCCATGGCCTCCCCAAGACCTCCACGCTGCCTAACTTTGTGGAAAAAGAATATATGCAGGCAGATGAATACGACCTTTTGATGAAAGACCCCTTCAACTTCAGTCTGCGGAAGTTTACCCCACGCACCTGGGGCGCCTTTGAGCCTTTCACCGGCGTTCCTTCCTTTTCCTCGTATTCCGGCCTCCCCGAACGACTGATGATGATGTGCCAGGACCCCAATTTCAAAAAGCTTTTTAAAACCATCATGGAAGCCAGCGATGAAAACGTCAAGCACCAGAAGGTGATGATGGAGTGCGCGCAGGAGTCATTAAAGCGCGGCTTCCCGCCATTGATGGGCGGCGTGATGCTGGCGCCTTTCGATACAGTGGCAGATATGCTCCGCGGCACCTCGGGCGTGGTTAAAGACATGTTCCGCCAGCCGCAAAAGCTCCTTGAGTCTTTAGAAATTATTGCTGATAACAGTATTAAGTCCACGGTAGGCATGGTCAATATGGCTACCAGCCCCATTGTCTTTGTCCCCATGCATAAGGGTGCCGATAGCTTTATGTCCGTCCCGCAGTTTGAAAAGTTTTACTGGCCCACCTTCCGCAAGCTAATCATGGGCGTGGTTAACGAGGGCTGTGTGCCAATGATGATTATCGACGGCTCTTATAACGAAGCGCGCCTGAAGATTATAAGCGAATTGCCGAAATCCTGCGTCATCTGGACGATGGAGAAAACAGATATGGCCCTGGCCAAAAAAATACTGGGCAACTCGGCCTGCATTGCCGGCAACGTTACCGCCGCCATGCTTTACACCCAGACCCCCCAGCAGATTAAAGAATACTCACGCAAACTCATCGAGACCTGCGCCCCGGGTGGCGGCTACATTCTGGCGCTGGGTTCCGGTATTGATAAATGTAACCCCGCCAACCTGCACGCCGTTGTTGAAGCCGGCCTGGAATACGGTAAATACTAAATATAGCCAAGCATTTGGCTAATGAAATTGATAATGTCACCCCAACACCCGACCTTGGAATAACAAAAGGAGGGTAATCAATCATGGCGCAAACTAAAGAATGGAAAGATATGACCTGGCAGGAAAAGCGGGAAGCGCGCTTTGACCGGTGGCTCAATCCCCCGAACGTTAAGTTCGTTAACAATGAGGCGGAAGAGCTTTATAAAAAACGCGTCACCCGGTTCATTAAAGCCATCAAGCTGGAGGAGCCCGACCGCGTGCCGGTCATGCTACCCCTAGGCAACTACCCGGCTACCTGGGGCGGCTCTTCCTTCCACGAGCTGATGTACAACTACAAAAAAGGCAACGAAATCTGGAAGAAGTTCATGGCTGCCTTCGGGGATATGGATACCTTTAGCGGACCGGCGTTCATACCGTCCGGCCGCATCGCGGAAGCCTTTCCCAGCAAACAGCAGAAACTCCCCGGCCTGGGACTCCCGGTAACCGCCAGGATGAACGAGTTCGTTGAAGGCGAATATATGAAGGACGACGAGTATGACCTGTATATGCGGGACCCGACCGATTACAACCTCCGTGTCATGATGCCCCGCACATCGGATTTCTTTGCTCCCTTCAAAAATCTGCCGCCGATGCGCGGCATGCTTGGCTCGTCGATGTTTATTAATATGCTGGCTAACCCGGAAATAGCCGGCATTGTTAACAAGCTGCAATCCAAAGTAGATGAGCAGAACAAGTACATGGCCGCCCAGGTAGAAATCCGAGATTACATCAGGGCGCATGGCTATCCCCCGCTCGGGGGCTTTGGCATGATGGCGGGCGCTCCGTTCGACCATTTTGCCGATGCTTTACGCGGCACTACGGGCATTGTCAGGGATATGTTCCGCCAGCCCAAAAAACTGCAAGAGGCGATGGAATGGTACCTTAACCTGTCCATTGAATCTACCATTAAAAACTTCCCCATGACCGATAGCCCAGTCTGCATTATGCCCCTGCATAAGGGCGATGATGTGTTCATGTCCGATAAGGCATTCGCGGAATTTTACTGGCCTACCTACCGCCGGATGCTGCTGGCGATGATTAATGAAGGCCTCGTTCCCATGCCTTTTGCCGAAGGTAAATATACTCGCCGGTTGAAGCAGATTACGGATACTCCGCCCAGCGGCGTTATCTGGTGGTTCGACCAGACGGATATGAAAGAAGCCAAACGCGTCCTCGGCGGTATAAGCTGTATCGTGGGTAATGTGCCTACCTCCGTCATGATTACCGGCAACGACCAGCAGGTAACCGAAAACTGCAAAAAACTTATCCAGGATTGCGCCCCGGGCGGCGGCTATATCCTCGCCGGCGGCGCCAGCTGCGACAACGGCAAAATAGAAAACTTCAAGGCAATGATGAACGCCGCTAAAGAGTTCGGCGTTTATAAAAAATAACGAGGTGTCATTGCGAGCCCTTCCGCAGTAGGGCGTGGCAATCTCAAGCATTGGAGTAAACGTAGATTGGGATTGCCGCGTCGCTTCGCTCCTCGCAATGACGAAACACTTAAGGAATTAGTTACGGAGGCATAACCAAAATGTTCGTACGACCGGATAACTGGGCAAGCCTTACCTGGCAGCAGAAACGCGAACTGCGCCTGAACCACTGGATAAAAGCCGAGGACGTTAAATTCGTCAGCAAAGAGGCGGAGCAGGGTTATGAAGCCCGCGCCACCCGGCTGGCCAAAGCGGTGAAGATGGAACTTCCCGACCGCGTTCCCTGTATGCTCCCCACCGGCTGGTACCCCGCCATGTACGCCAAAGTCCCCCTTAAAAAAGTCATGTACGACCCGGCGCTGATGAAGAAGGTCTGGCTCAACTTCGTCGATGATTTTGATTCGGATACCTTTGACGGAACGCTTTTCTTTAACGCGTCGGTTAACGATGCCATGGAAGCCAAAACGATGCGCTGGCCCGGCCACGGCCTGCCGGACGACGCCCATTCCTACCAGTACGTCGAGGGCGTTTACATGAAAGCCGATGAATACGACCTTTTTATGAAAGACCCCTTTGATTTCCAGCTGCGCTACCTTTTGCCGCGCACCATGGGCGTCTTCGAGCCGTTTAAAGACGTGCCATCTTTTGCTTCTTACCAGGGTCTGCCCAACCGTTTGATGGCGATGTGCCAGGACCCCAGGTTCCAGAAATTATTTAAAGCGATTAAAGAAGCTAGCAAGTACACCGAGCCCTGGAATAAAGCCGCTGCGGAAACCACCAATGGCGCCCGGGCACGGGGCTTCCCCGTTTTCCGGGGCGGCCTGGCGGTGGCTCCTTTCGACGTTTTTGCCGACAACCTGCGCGGCACGCAGGGCATTGTCATGGACATGTTCCGCCAGCCGGATAAAATCCACCAGGCGATGGAATTCGTGCTGCCCCAGCTCATCTCCGGCGCTATTGCCATGTGCGATATGGCGGACTGCCCAGTGGTAATGATGCCCCTGCATAAGGGCGACGACACCTTTATGTCCGATAAACAGTTTGAGGTATTTTACTGGCCTACCTTCCGCCGCCAACTTTTGGCGATGGTGGAAGACGGCCTGGTGCCTTACCCGGTGGCGGAGGGCGCTTATAACCGGCGGTTGGAATATATTTCCGATATGCCCAAGAGCGCTATCGCCTGGATGTTCGACCAGACGAATATGGCTAACGCCAAGAAAACCGTCGGCAGGGTAAGCTGCATCGCCGGCAATGTGCCGGTTTCCATCGCCTACACCAAGACGGCGGCGGAGATGAAGGAATTTTGCCGTAAACTCATCGAGACCTGCGCCCCCGGCGGCGGCTATATTCTCACCGGCGGCGCCACTTTTGATATGGCCAAGCCGGAAAACCTGCGCGCCATGATGGAGGCGGCTAATGAGTACGGGAAATATTAGTTAGCGGAGGCTCAAAATGGAAGGTATTGCTAACTGGAAAGAATTGACTCCGGACCAGAAAAGGCAGGCCCGCTTTAAGCGCTGGCTAGATGCACCCGGCGTCAAATTCAAGAACAAAGAAGCCGAACAGCTCTATAAAGCCCGGGTAACCCGCTTTGTTAAAGCCATCAGCCTGGAAGAGGGCGACCGCGTGCCCTGCAACCTGCCGGTGGGCTGGTTCCCGGCTTATTACGCCGGCTACGACCTGCACACCGTCATGTACGATTACGAAAAGCAGAAAAAAGCCTGGCTGAAATTCATGTATGACTTCGGCGACATGGACTGCTTCGGCGGGCCCGGTTTAGTTCTGCCGGCCAAAGCGCTGGAAATCCTGGGACACAAAATGCACAAGTGGCCCGGCCACGGGCTGGCTAAAGACGTGCCTTCTTACCAGTTCGTCGAAGGCGAGTACATGAAAAAAGACGAATACGACCATTTAATCCAGGACCCCACCGATTTCTGGTTGCGGGTCTTTATGCCCCGCCAGGCGGAAGCATTTAAACCCCTGGCGACTTTTATGCACCTTAACCCGATGATTGGCCTGCCCATCGGCACCGTCCCAGCCCTTTCCACGCCGGAGATGCGGGAAATGTTCAAAACAATCTGGGCGGCCGCCGACGAAATGAATAAATGGATGAAAACCGCCCGCGAGGTCAGCACCATCGCGATGTCGGAAGGCTACCCGCCCTTTAACGGCAGCGGCTTTTCCGGCGCCCCCTTCGACATGCTGACGGATTTTTGCCGCGGCACGCAGGGGATTTTCATGGATATCTTCCGCCAGCCTGGAAAAATGCATGAAGCCATGGAGAGACTGCTGCCCATTATGATTGAAGAAGCGGTGAAATCCGCCGATAACTCAATATCGCCGGTGTTGATGATGCCCCTGCACAAGGGCGAAAAAGGCTTCATGTCCCCCAAGCAGTTCGACGAGTTTTACTGGCCCACTTTTAAACGGCTATTGTTGGGCATTATCAACGAAGGACTGGTGCCGATGCCCTTTGCCGAGGGCAATTATATCCCCCGCCTGAAAATTATCCAGGACATGCCCAAAGGCTCAATCGTCTGGTACTTTGAGTACATGGATATGGCGCACGCCAAGCAGACGGTCGGTCAGAAGAACTGCATTATGGGCAACCTGCCTATTTCCATCATGGTTACCGGCACTGTCAAGGACGTTAAAGAAGGCTGCCGCAAGCTTATCGAGGACTGCGCCCCCGGCGGCGGCTACATCCTTACTGCAGCTGCCAGCATGGACCAGGGCAAGGTAGAAAACCTCCACGCTATGATGGATGCCACCAAAGAGTACGGGAAGTATTAGTTGAGTTTTCAGTATACAGTAAACAGTTATCAGTACTCCCCCCTCCCCAAAACTGATAGCTGTGAACCGTAAACTCATTCAGTATTTTAGCGGATGCAGGAATTTTGCATTTAGGGCATAATAGAGTGTGTATTTAGCCTATAAATAAAAACAGGAGTAATAAATTATGGACACAAAAGTATCAGGTATCTCTAAAGAAGTCATCATCTCTTATGACCGGCCGACAACAATTATCGGCGAGCGCATTAACCCCACCGGCAAGAAAAAGCTGGCGGAAGCGCTTAAGAACGGTGACCTTTCCATCGTCAAGAAAGAAGCCCTGGAGCAGGTTGCCGCCGGCGCCACCATCCTGGACTGCAACGTTAACGCCCCCGGCGTGGATGATGTAAAACTCCTCCCCGAGGCGATTAAAGTCATCCAGGACGCGGTTGATGTACCGCTCTGCATTGACAGTCCCAATTCCGCCGCCCTGGAAGCCGGACTGAAGGTTTACAAGGGCAAACCGCTGGTTAATTCAATCAGCGGCGAAAAAGCCAAGCTGGAGCGCGTCCTGCCGTTAATTAAAGAGTACGGCGCCGCGGTTATCGGCCTCGCCCAGGACGATGACGGCATTCCCAAGACCACCGAACGCCGCGTGGCTATCACTTACAAAATCGTTGAGGCTTGCGCCAAAATGGGCGTTCCCAAGGAGAACATCATTATCGACGTGATGGCCTATGCCATCGGCGCCGAGCCAAAAGCCGCCATGGACGTTCTGGCTGCCTTGCGCCAGATACGCATCGAGATTGGGCTGAACATGACGATGGGCGCCAGCAACATCTCCTTCGGTATGCCGGACCGGCCGATATTGAATAACGCCTGGATAGCGATGGTCATTGACGCCGGCGGTACCGCCCTGATTGCCGACGCCGCCAAGGTCATGCCCGCCGTCCTTTCCGCCGACCTGGTTCTGGGGCGCGATAGGTTCGCCCGGCGCTACCTGGAAGACCACCGCAAGCGGGCCGCCGCAGCCATTCAGCCAAACAAATAGTTAGTTATAACTTAAGCAAAACAGCTAAGGGGTGGGGCAATTAAGTCCCACCCCTTAGCTTGACTTCTCTTATACCAAAAGATATACTTTAAATTGCGTCTCATCGCGGGGTAGAGCAGTGGTAGCTCGTCGGGCTCATAACCCGGAGGTCGTTGGTTCAAATCCAACCCCCGCTACCAAAGTAAAACGAAACCCCCTGTTTTGATTGGTTCAGTACAGGGGGTTTTTAGTTTTCTAAATTCTTGAATGGGTTATTCGGCGGGGGCTAATTCCATATCCTTCTCGTCCACACGGACTTGTCCCTTACCCGGCAGCGCTACATTCCAGACCGTTGCAGCGCCGGGCGCTTTAGCCACGCATACGCCAATCTTACCGGCAGAATCGCCCTTTAAAATTTTTACCCTGGTTCCCTGCTTTATCATCGTTCTCCTTTTAGATTAATGTGTTTTTGTGTCGGTCAAACCCTCGACACTAATATTATGCCAAAGCCGCCAAAATCCGTCAAACCTTTTTACTTGATATTGAAAAATTCTTAATGTTACTATAACACCAGGATGCCAAAGGTTAAATTCCCTTACTTTACGCGCCGCCGGCTGTTGTGGCTGGCGATTCTGCTCGTCGCGATACTGCTTTATATTCCTATCAATCAATTCCAGCACGGAGGGGTGCAGTTAAACCTGCCCATAGATAGCCAGATACCGCTCTTTCCGCCGGCAATAACGCCTTATCTGCTGGGGTCGGTGATATTCATTGCGTTCCCGGTTCTGGCGGCGCTGTATGTTAAACCCAAAGAGTTCGAGCCCTACGCCGTCTCCATCTTAACCGCCGCGGTGATAAGCTGCCTGGCGTACCTTATCTTCCCCACCTTTGTCACCCGCCCCGATGTTACGTCCAACGACTTTTTCTCGCAGGTGATTAAACTCTTGTACCAGACCGACCGCTCTTATAACGCCGCCCCGAGCGGGCACACGTTTTTTACACTGATTTCGTGTTGCTACGTCAGTCGGTGGCTGCCCAAGCTCAAGTGGGTGTGGGGAATAATAGCGGCGCTGATAATCGCGTCCACGCTGTTCACGCGGCAGCATAATATCCTGGATGTCGTTTGCGGGTTGGCGCTGGGCGCTTTAGCGTATTTTGCCGGACGCTTTACCCAGAGGAAGTGGAATCTGGACTTTGCTTCCTAAAAGAACTCCAGGAATTTGGGGAACTTTTCCCGCGAGCGGCCTTTGGTTAACGTCTGCGGGATAGCTTCGGCCAGCTCTTCGGTAGTCCAGCCGCCGTCTTTTTTGAGCACCTGCTCTACGGGTGGCGGGTCGGTAAAGATGCCCACGTGTCCCCGCCACACTTCAAAGATACAGCCGTTGATATGGTCGGCGGCTTCGCTCGCCAGGTAGACTACCAAAGCGGCGATATCTTCAGGCCGATTAGCTTCAATCTTGGGGTTTATATCCGCGGCGCCGCGCCAGGCGGCAATGGGGCGGATGGCATTACAGGTAACGCCGAACTCCGCCATATCGCGGGCGACGACGCGTGTTAATCCCACGATGCCTTCCTTGGCGGCGGCATAGGAGACAAAGTTGTTAAAGCCCAACCCCACATGGGAGGAGGTATTAATGATGCGGCCGTATTTTTGTTTACGCATATGGGCGCAGGCGGCGCGGGTGCAATAAAACGTGCCATAGAGGTGGGTCTTTTGAATGATATCCCAGTCCTCGGAAGGGATATCGGCAATGTTATGGGGGTTCTTGACCAGCCCGGCATTGTTGATTAAAACATCAATGCGGCCAAAGCTATCGATAGCGGTCTGGATGATGTTGGCGCAGCCTTTTTCCGTGGTAACGCTGTCATAACAGGCGACGGCGCTATTGCCCATCGCTTTAATCTCTTTAACGACGGCGTCCGCCGGGTCGTGGGAGATGCCCTGGCCGTAAGCGGATGTGCCGATGTCGTTCACTACCACCTTCGCCCCCTGTTTGGATAGCCCCAGAGCATGTGCCCGACCGATACCATTGCCCGAGCCGGTCACCACCGCCACCCGACCATCTAATAACTTGCGCATGTTTGCCCCCAATCAAAATAAAAGTTGTTCTTATTATACAACTCTAGGCTTTAAAGATAAAAACCGCACTGATATTTATCTAAGCGGCTTCATATTTTCTTAATATTATTCTGGCAAAATGGAATAGAAATTATAGCAAAATTTACGCCTGCAGAAATTCTGAGTAGGTGAGGGATGGAGTAACACGTTTATCAATAAACTAGATTGGGCTAAATACTTCAATGTTTACCGGGTTATCACGGCAGTTGGCTTTATTATCGCCATGGTTTTAGCGCTGGCGGTTCCCGTCAATATGGCCGACCCGGACGATTGGGCGTATTATTATGGAGTACAAAACTTTGCTCAAGAGCAATTTACGGTAGATAGTGCCACTCATTCACAGCAGGTGAGTGAAGCCCAGCAGCAAGGCGGGCAACTGATACAATACGTCAACATCGGCGATAATATCTGGGCGCTGGAAAAAGCGCCGGGTTATGTCCTTTATCTGATTCCTTTCGAATTAGCGGGTATACCGCGGTGGGGCAATGTCTTGCTGGCACTGGGTATGATTATTGTGACTTATATCCTGCTAAAGCGTATGAGAGACGAAAAGGCGGCGATGATAGGCTCTTTGTTGATGCTGTTAACGCCGCTTAGCCTGGTGATGCTTAACCGCGCCTACATGGATACCTATGCGTCGCTGGCTTTCCTGGTGATGGGCGGCGGCCTTTATATGTACTACCATCTGGGAAAAGAGAAATTCGGCAAGGTAAAGGGCGGTGTAATACTTTTCCTGGCTTTCTTCTTAACTGGGTGGTCGGTTGTCTCGCGTTATACCAACTTCCCCATTGCTTTTGTTATTGCTTTGCATTTTATCATTACCCGCATTATCCAGTGGTATAAGAAAGACCGGGCGAGGATTCGGCGGGAAATAATCCCGGTGGTTATGGGCATAGGTTTGGCGGTGGCGGCTTTGTTGCTTTATGACTATTTTGTTTTTGGCTCGGCGTTGGACTATGGCTATCACTATACCAAGTTCGGGATAAAGTTCGCCTTCCAATACCTCGGGCAGATTAACCAGAGCGGGCAATCTGTCCCCTGGGAAATAATCTGGGGCAACCTGCAAAACGCACCCCGGGCGTTAATGCTGGCTTTCCCTCTCCTGGCGGTAGGGATACCGGCCTTCATCTCTATCCTTTACTTCAAATTCAGGGCTATTAAAAAGCGAGGGGAGGCGATGGGAAGGTGGTCGAGTCTGCACACGGAGATACCATGGAATATTCTGTGGATACTGATTGGTTGGTTTGTCTTTGTCTTTGGTTTGTATCTGACTTACGAATGGACGGCGGATTTCCAGGGTGCCGGCGCCTGGGTAACTTTCAGTCGCTTTTATCTGCCCGGGTTATTCCCCGTCGCGGTAATTAGCGCTCTGGTGCTTTCACGATTACCGATGAAGATATGGATACCGATTACGACAGTTCTGGTAGGGTTTGGTTCACTACTTTACATGCAGTCGGTCTTGAACCTTAATTTCTTACCCAGTTGGCTTACCGGTGGAGGAGCGGGGAGGGGAGGGTTTGACGGGAGGGGTGGTGATATGCCGTCTGATGGAGGTTACAATTTGCCTGGCGGTAACGGCGTTAGACCTCCCGGCGCTAGCGGCAATAATACTCCCGGGTATTATCCCGGCGGAAACCCACCCGGTGGCAGCGGTAACTATAACCCCGGATATTTCCCTGGTGGTAATCCTCCGGGTGTTAGCGGGAACAGCACCCCCAATTACTAGCCGGTAGATAGTCAAAAGAAATCCCTCGACCCTAAAAAGTCGGGGGATTTTTCTAGATAGCGCCCACGAACCAGGCAAAGCCAGCCGCCAGTAGCAGGTAAACCGCGTTGCTGCAAAGACTAGTTAGCACAAAAGCGCCTATCGCTTTGCCCCGGCTGACGCCCAGACGGCCGCCGTGTGCCAAAGAAAATATACCGATTATCGCCCCTCCCAGCACCACGAAAAGCAGAATAAATGATATGAGGGTCGCATTAAACAGGAAGAACAAATAAAACACCATTCCCGGGAAGATGATAAAGATTAAGTTACAACCGGGATAAATCAACGCATAATACCAGGCTAACATGGGATGCTTCTCTTTAATGCCGAGGAAAATGGGCATCAGGTATTTCCAGGCGAGAACCCATATTAACACCCCGATAATCAGGGCGAAGAGCACGGAGTAAGTTACCGCACCCTCCTTGGCGCTGGCGAGGAATTGGCTTAACGCCGACTGCGGTTTAACCGTAATGACGATGTTATCGGTGGGATTGCTCATCGTATATGTCGCCCGCCAGACCCGCCCGAAGTCACCGCTGGCCTCGTCAATGGCGTAAGCGGGGGTATTGATGTAGTTTTGGATATTCGGACCTTTGATATAGTCGTAGCCGGAATACTCCGTCCCGAGGGCGGGGTATTGGACATCAAAGTCGACGCCCTTAGGCACGCTGATATAAACCCGCGTCAGATCGATAGGTTTGGACCAGGCGGCGCCGGTTCCCAGGGGATAAGTATACGCACTATCCACGAGAGGAGTGGTCCAGTTGAGGTGCAGCCCGGGTTCGGAGGTGGGAGTGCTTTGGAATACCGGGTTTTCAGATTCAGGTACTTTAGGCTGGGTATGCAGCTTGACGACGGCTACCCGCTGCCCTTTGAGTGTGGACAGCGTATCATAAACGGAGGGAGCCAGCCCGGTAGTCTCGATAAGCGCATTCAAATCCGTGTTATCATCAATACCAAATATATTAATCTCGGAGCTTTCAGTCTGGAAAGAGGCCTCCGGCTGTTGGGCACCAGAGCTGCATCCGGTAAGCAGCACCGTGGCCCAGAGTGGGGATAATATCGCACCGTTAGTCAGTAACGCCCCGGCGAAAAGCGCCTGGACGGCATGCTGCCGGGTGGTTACACTGGCTCGGATTATCTGGTCCAGCCCCGCGGTATTGAATTCATTGAAGTCGGACAGGTTCTGCTCATAAGCGCTGTGGAAGGTTGCGTCTTTACCTATAGGCACGAAAAAGATGACTTCGTGGGACTCCGTTGTTTTGTCCTGGATAGAAATGAAAAGGTCGACCACCGCCTCGTCCTGACTTATTAAAGAAACCACGGCTATTTGGTGCCCCTCTTTAAGGTTATCCCAGAGGTCGGCAGGGACAATCGGCCCGCCGTCGGCAAAAGCGGGGGTGGGGATAGCAATTGCCGCTATGAAGAGAAGCAGGGCAAATAAAGCGGCTAACTTAAGTTTGGCAACAGACATACGACCTCTTTGCTATATTGGTTTATGCTACTTACTATACTTCTTCCCCATGCCGGCGGTAAAGTGGAACATCGGCTTCTTTATCTTTCTAATGTTAATCGGGCCGTGCTTGGTGCCCGCCGGGATAAACGCCAAAAAGCTCTTCGTCAGGATGTTTTGTTTGCCGTCTATCCAGAGCTCGACTTCCCCGTTGAGATTGTACTTGTCTTTAGGGTTCGACCCTATCCAGGCGAGAACCTCGTCAAAGTCGTGGACGTGCTCCCCGATGGTGCGGTCCTTCAGCGAGCCGGTTTTCTTCGGCCAATCGCCCGGCAGGAACCACGCCGTTTCCATATAGAAAGCCCCCTTGATGACGTCCCCGTCGAGGGAAAGAACGCGCTGCCCTTCATTGTCCGCAAACACCGGCGACCACGGAGCGTCCCCCACCACGTCATTAAGCTCGGTGACAAAGAATTTCCTGTCTATCTTATCCATTATTTCTCCTCCTTTTTATTCTTGCGGCTTTTTTCGTGCCCGCCCGGGTCGGCCTGGGCCAAAGAACCGGCGCCTATCATAATCGTCAGCTCCAGGTGGGGCTTGTTATATTTCTTCCAGGTCAGCGGACCGTGCGGCACGCCCTTGGGCACATACACCGCCGAGGTCTTATTGATTTTCAGCGGCTGGCCGCCCACCATGAACTCGATTTCTCCGCCCAGCTCCTCCTGGTTATCGGGGTCGGTGCCCATGTGGATAACGATTTCGTCATAATCGTGCGTGTGCTCAAAGATATGCGGGTTGGGGTCGGGCATGCCGAACACCCAGCCGGTTTCGATGTACATATTGGTTTTCGGCACCAGGTTATTAGACATCAGGGTCATCGCCGGACGGCGTCCCTTAACTTCACCCTCCGGGATGACCTCGTAGGCGGGCTTACTGACAAAATACTTGTTATAATCCTTCTTCGGCATATTCAGGCTCCTATTTTTTAAGCTTTTCGTAAGCGGTATTGTTGCCGGACTCGAACATGAAAATGGGCGTGTCGATTCTTTTAAGGACGACGGGGCAGTGCTTGACGCCCCGGGGGATGAAGATAAAGCAGGTCTTGGTGAGGGTATAAGGCTCGTCGTCCATCCAGAACTCGATTTCCCCGCCCAGTTCCCGCGGGTGATTCCGATTGGAGCCGGCAAACCCGATGATTTCATCAAAGTCGTGCGTGTGCGGCGTCTCAATTGCCACCGGCCCGTTACCCGTCAGCTGCCACAGCCACTCGCACCCTGCAAAGAATGCTCCCTTAACGATGGAGTCCTGTATCCCCAGCAGCATCGTCCGGTCTAACGTCCGCCCCGCCTTGGCCTGTTTTGCCATGCTCTTCACATCGCGCTCGGGTGGCGGCGGCATGCGGTCTTCCGTGAGGATGTTTTTAGCGTATTTTTGTTTTGGCATAAAATCACTTCCCTTTAGATTGAGCGGGCGGTTTCCATGCCCTGGCTGACGGCGTCGGCGATAAGTTGCGGTTCTTTACAGTCGCCGATGGCGTAGATTTCTTTAACCTTGCCCTTGAGGCTCTCATAAAGTTTCATATCCGGCGTCAACGGCAGGGTGGGGAGTATCGTATCGGCGGGGAGCATTTCTGCAACGCCCTTTTCATTTCTTATTAACAGCCCATCCGGCGTTATTTCAATATAGTCCTCAATCCCGCTGATGAGCCTCACGCCCATGTGACTAAACCACTGGAACAGGTAGGCCTGAATAACGTCCACCATGCCCTGTCCCAATTGCTTTGATTTATCCACGATGGTTACCTGCCGGCCACGCCTGACTAAAAATTCGCCCAGCTCGCAGCCGTGCAAACTCCCCCCGATGATAACGACCCGCTTACCGATGGGGAGGTAGAATTTGGTCAGCCACCTTAAAAGGTTCGGCGGGATGAATTTCAGGTAGAACTTAAGGGTCTTATGCAGTTTAGCTCCGCCCACTACGTTCTTCCCGTCAATGCCTTTTATATTGGGCATCGTAGGAATCCCGCCCGTGGCGATAATGACGGCGTCCGGTTTTGTTCTTTCGATGGTTTTGGTATTTACCTTTTTTCCCAGCTCCGTCGTAACACCGAGGTTTTTTAGTTGGCGTTCAAAATACTTAATTATCGCCGGCAAGTCTTCCAGCTCCGTGCCTTTGACCACGGCCGCCAGAGGTAAAAGACCCCCCAGGCTGCCGCTGCCGTCGTAAAGCGTTACGTCGTGTCCCCTTAAAGCCGCCACGCGAGCAGCTTCCATGCCGGCGGGTCCGGCGCCAATAACGGCGACCTTTTTCTTTTTCGCCGCTTTTTCAACCGTGTTGTATTCCTTGCCCATGAACGCATTAATACGGCAACGCCGCGAACCCAGACAGTTCTCGCAGGCGGTGCAGGGGGCAATATCTTCCAATCTCCCCGCCGCCACTTTGTTGGGTAGTTCCGGGTCAGCCTGCAGGCGGCGCGTCATGGCGATGAAGTCCACCTTGCCCTCTTCCAGGGCTTTTTCGCCCAGTTCCGGGTCGAGTTTGCCCACCACCATCACCGGTATTTTTACCGCTGCTTTAATCCCCGCCGCCAGGTTAACGTTCCACGCCTTACCCCGCAGGTGAGCGTTGTAAACTTTGGGGATGTCTTTTACGGGGACGGGGAAGTTCGGATAAAACATTAGGTCAGGCAGATAAGCCCCCACGTGGTATCCCAGCCAGTGGCTGCGCACGTGAATCATGTCGGCGCCGGCGGCTTCTAACAGCTGCGCCGTCAGCCGCGCGTCTTCCACCGTGATACATCTATCATCAGCGATGTCCGCCGTCTGCCCGACTTCTATGCTGTTGATGCAGACGGAAACAGGGAAGTCCGGGCCCAATCGCTTTTTGATTTCTTTAATGATGTTGGTAACAAAGCGCGCCCGGTTTTCCGGGCTGCCGCCATAAGCGTCCTTGCGGTGGTTCCAGAAAGGCGAGAGGAAGTTATGCAGCAAATGGCTGCTGGCGGCGTTGATGTCCACCCCGTCAAAGCCGGCCTTTTTCGCCCTGACGGCGGCGCTGGCGAATTTATCGATGATGACCTCTATTTCGGAAATCGTCAGCGCGTGCGGCAGCTCATTATGAAAATCATTGGTGTTTTTCAGTACCGTGGACGAGGCGGCTATCGGCGGTCCATTGAACGGAGGGTTGGGGTCGGGGAACGGGTGTGACTCCCACGGCCCATCGTGGTTCATTTGCATAAAGGTGGGACAGCCGTATTTGTGGATGATTTTAGGAAGCTCGCTCAAGCCTTTGATGTATTTATCGTCGTCAATGCGGTAGCGCTGCCGCCACCGCGCCCCGGCCGGATAGTCAATGGTCGGGCTTTCAACTATCAATAACCCCACCCCGCCCCGCGCCAGACTCTCATAATAGGCGAGGATGGTTTTATTCATGCGCGTTTCGTCCTCGTGCCACATGAACGTCCCGGCGCCGGATTTCACTATCCGGTTCCGCGTTTTGACCTTGCCGATGTACCCCGGCTCGAGCAGTTTCTCGAACTTAATTTTCGCCATGTTTATTTCCTTTCCAGGTATGTCCGTTTACTATTTTTCCAGCATCTCTTTCATGGGCTTCCAGTAATAGTCCTGCCAGCCCTGGGCGATGTCGTCAACGAACTCTGCCGGTACATCGGTCTGGGTAAAGGTGAGGGCGGTGCCGCCGGCAACTTCTTTAAATTCGAAAGCGGCTTTGGAGTAATGCCCCTTCAGCCAGTCGTCGGCGCGCCAGGACTGGCCGATTTTCTTATCGGGCACCAGCTCCAGGTTAGTTCCCTCCGCGTACCCGTCGAAAACGTTGAACTTGCCCCCCACCTCCCGGCTGATAACCGCTTTACCGCCGGTGAATTTGGCATGCTTTTTGGGGTCCATCAGCGCCTCATAGACATCGTGGGGTTTGGCTTTAATCGTTACCGACTGTTTAATCGTTTTACCTGCCATATGCACCTCCATTGATATACAAATAGTTTCTGTGCTATATAGTATCACTTTTTCAGTAATATTTATATTTGTCTAATACATAACTCACCCCCTTTATCCCCCTCTCAATTAAACCCCTCTCTCCAGCCAGAAAACGTCTGGTTTAGTGGGCACGTAGGCTGGAGAGGGGTCAGGGGTAAGGTATAAATAATCATAAAATGTTAACCCGGACTTTTTGTTATTTGCCTAAAAACCTCCGGGAGTAATACAATCTATTGATTCTCCCTGAAAGGAGCAACTATGTTGCAATATAAAGAAGGCGATGTAACCATTAATGGAATCACGCTCCACGACTACCTCACCGGCGGGAAAAAACCGCCGCTTATTCTCCTCCACGGTGCCACGGATAACGGACTTTGCTGGACACCGATAGCGGAGGTGCTCGCGGAAAAGTACGACGTCATCATGCTGGACGCGCAGGGGCACGGCAAGTCAGACAAGCTGGATAAAAAATTTACTTTTCAAAGTCATACCGAGCAGGTTGCCGCTTTGGCAAGACAACTGGGTTTAACAAAGCCCATCATCATGGGGCATTCCATGGGCGCGGGCACCACGATGAATGTAGCCGTTGCCTACCCCGACCTCCCCAAGGCGATTATCCTGGAAGACCCCGCCTGGCTGAAACAGGACACGATGCCTCCGCCTAACCAAGCCGATATTAAAAGCTACATGGATTCGTTAAGCAAGATGACGCTGGAAGAACTGATGGCGGAATGCCGGAATTCAAATCCTCTCTGGCCGGAAGCGGAAATAGAGCCCTGGGCGGAATCCAAAATGCAGTATGATAAAAGACTGTTCGACTTCATGGTAGTTAACCCGGGTTCCTATAAGGAGCAAGTGCCGAAAATTAAGTGCCCCACCCTGCTGATTATTGCCGAAAACGGGCTAGTTGCCAAAACCACGGCGGAAGAAGCCTCCAGACTGTGGAAGTCTAAAGCGCCTTTCAAGTGGGTACAAATCATAGGCGCCGGTCACAGCATCCGCCGAGAAAACTATACCGACTATAAAAAAGCCCTTTTAGACTTCCTGAACAGTCTGCCTGAATAAAATAAGAGTAATTAATTATGAATAAAAGAATTGAGTCGTTACTGAAGCAATTGACGCTGGAAGAAAAGGTCGCTCTGACAGCCGGCGTTGATTTCTGGCATACACACGTCATCGAACGGCTGGGCATACCGGCGATTAAGGTTACCGACGGTCCTCATGGCGCCAGAACGATGGATAACGCCGACCCCAAACGCACTATCCCCGCCACCTGTTTCCCCACCGGGGTTAGTCTGGCGGCGACCTGGAATCCCGACCTGGTTAACAAGGTCGGCGTCGCTTTAGGGGAAGAGACGCGGGCGCGGGGCTGCGTCGTCCTATTAGGCCCCTGTATTAACATCCACCGTTCGCCCCTCGGCGGCAGGAACTTTGAGAGCTATTCAGAAGACCCGTATCTGTCGTCACAGATGACCGTGGCTATTATAAAAGGCATCCAGAGCCAAAAAGTGAGCGCCTGCGTCAAGCACTTCGCCCTCAACGATTCCGAATACCAGCGCATGACCATCAGCTCGGAGGTAGATGAGCGCACCCGGCGGGAAATTTACTTACCGTCTTTTGAAAAAGCCATTAAAGAAGCAGGAGCGTGGTCGGTGATGTGCTCTTATAACAAGATTGACGGCACATTTGCCTCGGAGAACCACTGGCTTTTGATGGAGGTTTTAAAAGATGAGTGGGGCTTTGAGGGGCTGGTCATGTCCGACTGGTATGCCGTCCATAGCACAATCCCCGCCGCCAATGCCGGGCTGGATTTGGAGATGCCCGGGCCTGCACGCTTTTTTAACGAGGCTTTGGTTAAAGCGGTGAAAGAAGGCGCGGTTGATGAAAAAATTATTGACGATAAGGTGCGCCGCGTTTTAGGCGTGATGATAAAAACCGGCGCGCTGGATAAGAATATCACCGACGCCGATAAAAATAAGGAATTCCCCGCCCATGGCCAACTTGCCCGCGAGGTCGCCGAGGAAGCCATTGTCCTGCTGAAAAATGATAACAACCTCCTGTCGCTGGACAAAAATAAAGTAAAGACCATCGCCGTCATCGGCCCTAACGCGGCAACAGCCGTCATTCAGGGAGGCGGCAGCGCCTACGTTACGCCTTATTATAAGGTCGCCCCGCTCGAGGCTCTGAAAAAATTCTGTGGCGATAAAGTGCAAATAGTATATGAACCTGGCTGCGCCGACGCGCCGTCCGCTAACCTTTTAGAGAAAGCGGTTAAAGCCGCCGCCGGCGCCGACGTTGCTCTCGTCTTTGTGGGCACCAACGAGAAGATAGAGACCGAAGGCGTCGACCGCAAGGACATGAACCTGCCGCCGGGTCAGAACGAACTGGTCAGCCGCGTGGCTAAAGCCAATCCCAAAACGGTAGTAATAATGAACAATGGTTCGCCATTGAATATGCCCTGGATTGACAGCGTCCCTGCTGTGGTGGATGCCCTTTTCCCCGGGCAGGAGTGCGGCAACGCTATAGCGAATATCATCTTTGGCCTGGTGAATCCCTCCGGCAAGCTGCCCGATACCTTCCCGCGCCGTTATGAAGATAACCCCGCCTTTCCCTATTACCCCGGCGAGAACGATAAGGTTGTCTATGGCGAGGGCATGTTCGTCGGCTACCGCCACTACGACGCTAACAACGTTGAGCCTTTATTCTCCTTCGGGCACGGGCTATCTTACACCACCTTTGAATATAGCAACCTTAAGGTCAGCCCGGCGCAAACGAAAGATAAGTTTAATGTGAGCGTTGATGTGAAGAACACGGGTAAAGCGGCGGGCAAAGAGGTGGTGCAGGTTTATGTAAGCGATATTGCCGCCAGCGTGCCGCGCCCGCCAAAAGAGCTGAAAGCCTTTAGCAAGGTCGCCCTTAAACCCGGACAGAAGAAAAAGGTTGAATTCACGCTGACCAAAGACGCCCTGTCTTTTTACGACGTTAAGACTAAGGATTGGGTGGCAGAACCCGGCGACTTTGAAATACTGGTAGGGAGTTCATCAAGGGATATAAGGGTGAGGGGAAAGGTTACGTTACGTTAACATCCCCTCTTTACACTCCGTCTTGTCTAGTCCGGCCTGCCACTTGGCACAGCACGCAGGCTTGACGGCGTGTATCCGGCAGGTCGCTAACCCCTCGTTAAACGTTAGAAAGGCACAGGCGCCGTTTATGTGGCGTATCAGACGCCATTCCGAGTACTTCCAGCGCGGGTCGTCATACTTTTCGTCCCACTCGGCCGGCGTCATACCCACGTAGGCGATTATTCTGTCGGCATCCTCTGGCGTAACGAAGGCCTGGTGCCTGGTGCAGCAGACGCCGCAACGCCGGCACTCTATGGCGGTTGTTTCCTTGGGCTTTGCAGATTTCATGTGTTGCTGACCTTCTACAGTTTGGGGTGGGCGGCAAAGAATTCCCAGATAAGGTCGGTAGCGGATATTACTCGGTAGGCTGGGTTGTCGCCCGGCCAGGCGTGTTGACCGTCGACGATGGTATAAAGAACTACCTCCGAGCCGCCCCGTCCGCCGCTATAACTATCCCTTACAATATCACCGTTTACGTCCCGGGTATATGCCGTCGAGCAGCCGTTATGAGTCACCCAGAAATTTACGGCGTAAGACACGGGTTTATCTATCCTTCCCTCCGTAGCAAGCTCGTCTGATGTACCTCCCTCATATGGCACGATGGCATCAGCCGTACCGTGGAAGATGATAACCGACACCGGGCTTGATGAAGCCGTTTCCCAATCGCCCATCGAGCCGGACACCGGCGCAATGGCGGCGACGATATCCGATAGCTCGCAGCCAAGCCGGTAGGCCAACATGGCGCCATTGGAAAAACCGGTAATAAAGATACGCGCCTTATCTATATTCAGTTCCCCTTCCAGCTTTCCAATGAGCGACCGCATAAAACCCACGTCATCAATGTTGTTATCCGATGCATAGCCGCAGCAGAAACCGCAGTTCCATGTCAAATAAAGCGTATCATTGAGCAAACCTGTGCCGTTGGGGTAAACAACGATGAAGCCGGCTGCGTCGGCTTTATCGCTCATGTCGGTTGTCTCGGCGATATTATCAGCGGAGCCGCCCGACCCATGCAGAACGACGACCAAAGGCATTGCCTGATCGGTATTGTAAGTGAGTGGAATATGGACAGTGTAAGTACGCGTCCGGTTTCCGGAGTCCAGCGACTCGTTATAATCTCCCGGCTTAAAGCCTGTTAATGGAGTATGCGGGGCCGGGAGGCAGGAGGATAGTAAAATCGCTGCCAGCGTCAAGGTACATATTATCACCGCTATTTTTTTTAGCATGACTAATTTAATCCTAACAATTTAAAACCGCTTCCGTAATTCTTGGGCGACGGTTTCGGGCGGGAGGATGCAGATATTCTCATCCTGCATTATCTGGTAGTAGAACTGGTCGCTGGTTTCTATGGGCGAATAGAGAAGCATACCCCGCGGGGTGATGCGGGCGTGCGCCCAAAACCGGTCTTTATCGAAGCCGGAATAAGTGCTCATATTAAAGCTGATGAGGTTTAGCCCGTCAATATAACCAAAGACCTTGAGCAGTCCCTGGGCGAACTCTTCTAAATCCAGTTTGCTTAGCTCGGCAATCGAAGCTTTACCCGGGAAAACCGCCACCACGTCCGATAGCCGCCCCTTGGGCACAAAGCTGGTCATCCACTCGGTGTGCCCTATCTGCCCGATGTACCGCGGTCCCTCTTTCTCCGCCTGCAGCAGGTCGCTCCAATAGTTGGCCTGATTTTCCTGGTAGTATCTTTCGGAAGCCTGGAGGATTTGTGCCTGGTAGTCGGTAGGGAAGTAGCCGGCGTTGCTCTGCAGGTGCGGGTGGATGAGGCTGCCGCCGGAAGGGGGCATGTGGTTCCAGGCGATGAAGTGATAAATCGCCCGGGAGTCGAATTCCTGGACGCTTTTAATATAATCCTGCGCCGCCAGCAGGGCGTTTTGAATCGTCTCGGCGTCGAACTCCTTGAGCGGGGTAAAGTGCCGGTCGGAGATTGCCACGACCACCCCGTAAACATCATAAGGGCCCAGGTTCGGGAAGGCGACGGCTTTGCCCCGGCGGATTATCCCATCCGGGACAAGGTCGGCCGGAAAGCGGGGCGTAATCTTGTCAATCTGCGGCTTGCAGAAAGGGCAGGTGACCTTTTTGGATTTCTTTTCCAATGCCGTCAGACTGGGGCGGGTGATTCTTTCCGTCGAGTACTGCACGATGCGGCAGGTGCGCCCGGTCAACGGGTCGGTGCGGAACTCCAGGGGTATGGCCGCCTCTTTAAAGATACCGGAGCCATTGCGGGTCATAATTTTTGAAGACAGCACCTCACGCCGGAACTCAATAGTGCTTTTCTTTTTATGTTTCATATATTTAGAAAACGGATTTTGAGTTACCATTATTTTACGATACCGCTTATCTGCTTAAATTTGTCACCCTGTGCCACTTTAAGTAACTCGAACAGCGCCATCTCGGTGGTGGTGGGGGGAATGCCCGCCAGCCTGAATCTGGTGAATGCCACCAGTTTATTTTCCGGGTCGCGGGAAGCGCAGCCATCGGCGACTACCTGTACTTCGTAACCCTCCTGTGCCAGCGCCATCGCCGTCTGGTAGACGCAGATGTGCGATTCTATGCCCGCGATGAGAACCTGTTTGCGCTTTAGCGATTTTAACGCCTGGTTGAATGCCGGTTCGTCCGTGCAGCTAAAGCAGACCTTTTCCACTGGTTTAACCTCGGGGATAAGCTCTTTAATCTCCGGGATAGTCGGCCCCAGACCCTTGGGGTATTGCTCGGTCAGGATAACTGGTATCTCCAGTACCCTGGCGCCTTTAGTGAGTTTAACAACATTTTGCAGGAGTTTTTCTTTATCATGCATCACGGGGAAAAGCCGCTCCTGAAAATCAATCAATAATAAGACGGTATTGGCGGCATCAAGCGCTTTGGGCACGTTCATAATCTCTTACCTCTTTAATCTGGAATTTGAGAAAAGCCAACCTTTTAAGTATAAATTCTGTTCTGGCGCATGTCAAAACCGACTTATCTATTAGGAGAGTGAGATGATTGCCATAGATATTAACTGATTTAGGTGCTATTATAATTATACTTCAACCAGGCAAATTTGGCGGGAGGTATGAGTAAAATGCATACGCAACAATGGATATTGCTCGCTATCATGGCAGTAGGCGGCGCCGCGGTAATCGGCAGCTATATTCAGGGTTTTGCCACTCACCCGGGCGGGGCGGCAACGCTGTGGGGCGGCGTTACCGGCGGACTGCGCATTCTTAACTATGTCACCATGCTGTTGGCGGCACTGGGTTTCTTTGCCTTCAGCTACTGGCTGTTTTTCCAACTCAACCCCGACCAGGTCCAAATCGTCGGACGGTTTGGCTTTTGGCTGTACTACGTGATTTTCCTGGTAATACTTATCTCGTCCGCGTTATGGATGCCGCTGACCTTTGCCTATCTGAATAACCCGACTACCATAGGTTGGGTTAGCGTCCGTTTAGTGCTGGCTCTGGTCGGCATCGGTTCGCTGGCGCTGCTCTGGGCAATTATTGTCACTAGTCCCAGAGGAGCGGACATCGCTTACTGGTTGGCGATCGGCGGCGCCGCGGCATTCAGCCTGCAGACGGCGGTCATGGATATGTTCATCTGGCCGGCTTTATTCAATGCCTAGTCGTTTATGCGTTTTCTCTTAATGCCACCAGCAATACGCCCAGCCCGCCGTGCACGCCCAGTCCGGCGCCGAGTTTTAAGATATTTATCTTATTGGCCGGGAAGAATTCACCCAGACTCTGACGGAATTTTTCCGCTTGCTCGGCAATATCGCTGTGAACGATGACCATATCTGCGATATTTTGTTTACTCTTCACAAAATCAAAAAGCTTCTCCGCGCCCCGTGTAAAGCTACGCACCAGTCCAGCCCGGGTAATTTCGCCATCGCGGAAGGTCAGCAAGGGTTTAACATTTATAAAATTAGCCGCCGCCGCTATCATCTTGGGCAGCCGCCCGCCGAGGGCGAGGTACTTCATCGTGTCGAAATAGCCGAACATACTCACGTGACTGATGCATTCGCGGACGTCGTCGGCAAGTTTGGCGATGTTTTTAGCCGACTTTGCCAATTTGGCGGCATGCATTACGATTAGCGCCAAGCCGCCAGAATTGAACTTCGAGTCAATTACTTCGATGGGGCATTTACCGCCAACCATGTCTTTGGCCATATTCGCCGAATTACACGTGCCGCTTATCTTTGACGATATATGTATCGAGATAATTCCGTCGCATTTTTTACTGTATTCCTTGTATACCGCTTTAAAGTCATCCGGCGTCGGTTGTGAGGTGGCCGGGTGCCACCGCATCGAGGCTGTTAGCATCCGGTAAAGCTCGTCGCTCTGGATGTCCACGCCATCGCGGAAAAGCTGGTCGCCGAAGCGCACGTATATCGGCACCACCCTGATGCCCAGTTCTTTGGAGATTTCCGGCGAGATATCAGATGTGCTGTCGGTTATCACCTGAATGGTCATCATATTCCCCTCTTGGATAAACGTTTTTTTACTTTAAAACCAGTATGTTGGCGAATACTAGCCAGGCAAGCAGTGATTTAGCCGTCAAGCTCAAGATGATGTATACTTTTTCACCGTAAAGGTAGTCTTTCCAGGGGCCGATTTTCTTATACTGCAAGACCATGTTAACGGCAAAGCAGTTGAAGAAGACAAAAAGTGAAACGATGATGGCATAGACGAATCCCGGCGGGGATGTATTGACACCCGGAGCGATAACGTAAATCACTATTGCTAGCCAGGGGATGATGCCGGCAAAGCTCCCGAACCAGAAAGGCATCCAGTTCGGCTTGCCCGGTTTCTCATATTTTTCCTGCAAGGCTCCAAAGAGTATCATACAGGCGTTGACGCCGAAGATGCCCAGCAAAGCGGCAATGTCGCTGATGCCGGTTATCTGAGCGATGAGCACTATCATGATTGAAGAGCTAAAGAAATACTCTATCCAGCGCCCGTAGTTGCGGTTCTGTAACAAGTTCCGCTTATACCACGGAAAGACCCAGGGAGAAGCAATCAGCAGTAAGGCTAGGGCCGATATCGCCATGAAGGTAAAAACCCCCCAGCCGGTTTGTATATCCCAGAGGTGGTGCAGGTTCGAAGAACTGCCGGGTGGGCCTTCCATAAACGTAGCGGTTACCGGCAGGGAAAATTTGTTGGTAAGGACCGCCATCAATACAGCCTGGACCGCGAGAATAAGACCGACCACGATATTCCAGACTCTAAGGACGTGCAATTTCCGTTCGGTTTGTTGGTCGCTAGTCATCTCAATCCTCCTTATTAACTATTTTGCCCTCCTTAACCTCATAGTATATAGCAAAAAATGGATTAGTCAATACCTGAAATTAACCTCAAAATAGCCTACCGGACTGCCCGGTCTTAGCTAAAAATTCTTTTTTCCAACCTATTGCCAAACATACACGTTCGGTATATAATAGCGACTAGTGGTTTTCAGTCTAGGATATCGGATGCAATCAACTTTACCTAATCTCGACATGGTTACGGATGACCTAGCTCTAACCAACTAACTTAAGAAAGGAGGTCATCCGTGGCGTTCGAAGATAAACAACTTACATGTGCCGATTGTGGAGCTTCATTCACCTTCACTGCCGCCGAGCAGGAGTTCTTCCAGTCCAAGGGCTATACCAATGAACCCAAGCGTTGCCCCACTTGCCGGCAAAACAGGAAAGCCGAACGTATGGGTGGCGGAGGCGGTGGGAGACCCCGCCAGATGTACCCTGCTGTTTGCGCTGGATGCGGCAAAGACACCGAAGTTCCTTTTGAGCCCCGTGAAGGCAGACCGGTTTACTGCAGCGATTGTTTCAATAAAAACCGGGCTAGCGGCAACTAAGCACCCGTTTAGCTGAAATAATTACAGGCTGGTGAGATTTATCTCTTGCCAGCCTGTTTGTTTATGCAAACGTGACGTTGTTAAACCAGCAGCGCTTTTTCCAGCTGGGTAAACAAAGCCTTTTCCGCCCCGAACGATTCTAGATACCCCATCACCGAGCCGTATTCAACCCGGAGAGTTGCCAACAATGCCGTAATCGTTTCCGGATGGAGTTCTTGCTGATATTCCGGGAGGTTTCTATGCACTTCTGCTGTTCTCACATCGTTGTTCCACCGCTCCATAAATTTCGGTAGGTGGTGTACCGTTAGTCCATAATCCGCTCTAATGTCTTTATCCGATACTCCTAAAATATCAAGGATGATGGCCGACATTATGCCGGATCTGTCCGCACCGGCGTTACAATGGAATATTGCAGGATGATTGGCCGGGTCGGCGATTATTTTTAACACCTCGATGAAGCTTTTACCATATCCATCATTCTTCACCCGAGCTAAGTAATTCTCATGCAGATTATTGAATTTAGGGGTTGGCCTTTTTTCCATGTTGGGGTCTATTATTATTGTCATGGGCACGTTATAATACTGCGCTTCTGTTTCCTTAACCAGCCCCACCCCCAGCCCTTCAATTATCTTTGCCCCTCGCATATCAATGATTGTTTTAATTTTAAGCTCTTGTTTGAGTTTAGTAACGTCTCCCTCGGTCATACAGTGGAGTTCGCCGCTACGGAATAGTCGCCGCCAGGCAATATGGCGGTTTCCTCGCGTCTGGTATCCCCCCAGGTCGCGGAAATTCAGTATGCCTTCGAACTCTATTTCTCTGGTGTTTTGCATAAAAAATAAAACACTTATCCTTGGCTCACAATAGTAACATGGAACAAAAGCTGAACTGATTAACTAGTTCTTGTACAAAAATAGCGGCTTTTTATCGGTGATGATTCTTTTTTGCGCCGTGATGGCCTCGCGGATATACTTGGGCAGGGCGAACATATTGCGGTGGGTCTCGCCGTCGTAAAACTTTAAACCCTTTAAGCCTCTCGCCTTAATGCGCGTATCCACTTCTTCCGGCGTCAGCAGGGCGGGATTGTATTTTAACGATGCCACGCAAAAGCCCCACGGCCCCCCGAAGCAGGGCACATAGGCGGCGCACTGCACGACGATTGGGAAAACTTTTTTAAGCGTGCCGTTTACCGCGCTGAAGTTTAAAAGCTCGGTGGGGTTGGCCGACCCTGCCTGGACGGTAACTAATCCTTCACTAGAAAGGTGGTTGCGGACGGTCTTATAAAATTCCTCGGTGAAAAGCATGGCGGCCGGACCCTCTTCAATGGGGTCGGGTAAATCTAAAATGATAACATCAAATTTGCTTTTTGAGTCTTCTAAATACTTGCGTGCGTCAACGTGGAAAACCGCGGTGCGCTTATCTTCAAATGATTTGCCGGCATGGCCGGGGAGATATTTTTTAGATAGGGTGGTGACGACATCGTCAATGTCCACCATCTCCACTGTTTTAACGGTTTTGTGGCGGAGGACTTCGCGCAGGGTTGCTCCTTCGCCCCCTCCGGCGATAAATATTCTTTCCGGTTTGGGGTGCGCCAGCATGGCCGGCTGGACCAGCCCCTCGTGATAGATAAATTCGTCCCGCTCGCTGGACTGTATCTTGTTATCGAGGATCAGGCAGATGCCCAGTCTGGGGCTGCGGATTACCCGGGCGTTTTGGAACCTCGTTCGTCCCTGATAAACCACCTCGTCGATACGGTGCAGCTGTAAGAAATCTTCGTTTATTTTATCTTGGAACCATCTATCTGGGTCTGTATCCATAAATATCAGTATTCTATACTGTTACGAGAATCCCCCTCTTTATTTCGGTTATTGTGTGATTCTTGGACCCCAGCTTTTCGATGAGCACCTGCGCCGCAATCTCGGGATTCACGGTCGTGCCGCAGGTAAAAACGTCCGCCGCTGCGTAGCCGTACTCCGGCCAGGTATGGATGGAGATGTGGCTCTCGGCGATGACCACCACCCCGCTCACTCCCTGCGGGCTGAACCGGTGGAAGGATTCCCCCAATACCACCGCCCCGCAGTCAACGGCGGCTTTCAGCATTACCTCGCGGATGAGGTCCAGGTCGTTTAGAGCCTCCCGGTCACAGTCATGCAGCTCTACCAATATGTGTCTTCCCAACGCATTCAATCACCTGCCCCCCTTTAAAGAATTATTCCCGTTTATGAAAAGCGGCACGGGTTACCGCGTCAACTTTCTTAAAATATTATATCGTTTTTTATGTCTACATCAAGCCGCTGCCAAATAAAAATTCCCAAGGCAATGGAGCCGCGTGCATAAAATTTTGTCTCCAAGGAGCC
>CAIWTG010000220.1 GCA_903915565.1 uncultured Chloroflexota bacterium | reverse complement strand
GGGACGCAGATGATTCTTTTTGCTGAACCGGCCCGCCCATGATCTGAGGCATGACACTGCCGGCTGCGGGCTCTAAGCCTTGTGCCTTCAAATAATCGTTCATCACTCGTTCATGCTGGCCGTAATCGGCTTGGGCAAGTTGATCCGCGAGCTCATTGATCTGATTAGGGTTCAGGTCTTTGACCGAAGAGCTGCTTCTTTTTTGCGCGTCCTGTAGACCGTTAAGAAATAAATCTTTTGCCAGAGCCGGATTCAAGCCGCTATTTATCGCTGTTGTTCCACTGAAAGCTTTTGCGGCTATAAAATTACCTATTTTTTCCAGCCCCACGTTCATCGGAGCAGAAAGGATATCTACCGGCTTTAATACTATGCCTTTGATCGCCTCCACTTTGCCTAGATAACCCGACCTTCCGGTTTCTCCTTTTGCGCCTGTTACACTGCTTCTCAAGTTGAACATGAAAGGCGCGTTGGCTATCGTGAAATCTATATTGGGGTATTCGGCTTCAGCCGGATTAACCGGGTTAAAATATTTACCCAGGCCTAAACGATCGATCCCCGGGGCGTTCGCCACGGTCTCGCCGAGCCAACTGGCTTTCAGAACCCTGCCGTTGCCTCCTCTTAAAGTATCCGCGAAATTGACCGGGCCGACGATAAAAACGTCTCCCCCGTAGGAATACATGCCTAAAGCCGAACCGCCGATAGCCTGGCCGGTGTAAATACTGCTGTTCATTAAGCCTGCGGCTAAATCACCCTTAGCCAGCCCTTCGCTCCATCCCTGACGCTGGGCATTGCCGATATTGTCGCCGAAAGAAAGCGGGAATTCGGCGAATCCAAACGGCGCTGCTAATGCTTGCAGGGGAATAGATACAGCCGTGCCCGCCCAATTTCTGCTGCCGTCGGAATTAGTGCTTATATCTTTCGAGAGCCTTGATAAATTAACGGAAACGCTCTGGCGGGACATCCCGCTGGAAAAAGCCTCGGCGTTGGGATCACCGCTGAAAATATGCTCTGCTTTAGCTCCAAAACTGTACATCAAAGCGCTGAAACCATCGACTACTTGAGGCTTACCGTGTGAGTTCACGATCTGAGAGTTGCCGTTTTTATCCACAACCGCTTTATACGCTCCGGTAAATTTATTATATTCATACGCCCCTAATCCCAGGGGCGTGCCATAGCCTAATATAGGTGTAGCTGCGGACGCCAGCGGTCCATACACCATGCCGGCGGCCCTGACTAATTTCGCCGCCCCTTGAACCTCTCTTATTCCCTGAACTCCCGCTCTTAAGGATCCGGTTAACGCTTCAGTTCCTCCGGAAAGTAACCCTGCTCCGCCATAAATCACTGCGGCATACTCGACTACTTCCAAAGGATGACTGGCGAGATAACCACCGCGATCTTCTAATGACATCGAACTGGTACTGTAGGTATCGGATAGGCTTCTGCCAAAGATTGCAACCATAGGAACATTAAACACCCCGCCGGTCCACTGATAAACCCCTTTACCCCATTCGCGCGCGCCAATGCTTCCCGACTGCACTCCAGTCAGCCTTTCCATGATCGGATTTGTTACCGTGCCGATCATAGCCAGCGGCGCCGCGTAACCGTACTGCTGTCGTGCGCCTTCCCAAGACCCGGACCAGTTAGTGGTGGCAATGGTGTTGCCGAGGTAGGGATTCACCGTAGCGCCGAAAGTTGAGCCGATTATTGTCTTGGTAACCCCTAATGGATTGGTGGAAATAGTCTGGCGCCAGTTAGCTTTAGAAACCCTATTACCCAAATCGGGATTATTCGTAGCTAAGCCGACCGCTGTGCCTACCGCGCTTTTAAAGCTGACCAGAAGATCGTCGCTAGCCATGAGTGTGGAAGGGCAAAAGGCCTGAAG
>CAIWTG010000219.1 GCA_903915565.1 uncultured Chloroflexota bacterium | reverse complement strand
TCCTTGAATATATAGTCAAAAATTATTAAGGAGGTTTACAATGACAATTCAGGAAGGCATTGTATTATTAGTATCACTTTCTATTGTGACACTACTTTATTTAGGAATAGAGATAATAAAGATAAAGAAAGCGGTGTTATTTACCTTGGAAAGACTTGATGATGTAATAAAGAAAGATAAGAAGCACGCCGATAAGAAAAATCACTAAAAACACTTGAGCTAATAAGTTCATTAGTGAGAATATGGATGCTACAAAAATAATAAAGAGAAAAGCAATTCCGCAAAGAGTTAGTATTTCATTGAATTTTATCTTCATAACAACACTCCTCTTATTTAGTGGAGTTATTGTAGCACAAAGAGGTGCTTTATGAAAGTGTTTAGTAAGGTATATAATCCTCTTAACAATTTTGTTAGGAGGATAAAACAATGCCAAACCAAAATGAATCCCCATTATGGTTGGAAAGAATGCGGCAACGCATTGAGCGGAATTGGGAAAGGTGGGAGACTAGAATACAAACCATTTTTGCCGCCGCAGGTATTATTTTCCCAATATGTTTCAGTATCGGCATCTCAGAGGGGGAAAATTTGAACCCTATAGTTGGATGTATAGTATCATTGTCATTTTGGACAATAGTAATATGTGCAATATTACTCATGAGAAATTCTGGTAAGGGGACTAAACAAAGACTTGAGAGGATTGAAAGGCATGTTGAAAAGTTGGATACAACAAATTTGTTATTATTAGCAATTGCACAAAAATTGGGCGTAAATACTAAAAAGTTAATGGGGAATTTAGAAAATAGAGATGAAAATAAAAATGGCAGCAGATAAAAAGACAAAAAGCATGTTACGTGGTGTCAAGGGATACTTACCGAACTAAAGGGGGTAGAGTCGGGCACTCTAAACAAAAAGTAATTTTACTTGGTTGCTGTTTCTGGGGTCTTGGTCACTGTATCTGGTACCTTGGTTGTTTTCCGCTTGCGTCTCCTCGCCTGCATCACCTCGGCAATCACAAAAATGCTCCCCGCCGCGCAAATCATGTCGGTAGGTCTCGCTTCCTTCAACGCCAGCTTCATCGCATCCTTAACACTCTTCGCTATGCGTGCCTCCACTCCGTGCTTCAGGAACTCCTGCTGCAAGTCCTCCGCCTTCACCGCCCGCGGGTGCTGCGATGCCACCAGGATAATGTCCTTGGTCATCCTGGCTGCCTCGGCCGCCATGCCCGCTATGTCCTTATCCGCCCCGAACCCCAATATCAACTTCAACCTGTGGTACTCAAAGTACTCTCTTAATGCCCTGCCCAGTTGCAGCATGGAATAAGCGTTATGCGCCCCGTCCACCACCACCCACGGACTCTTCCTCAAGACCTCCAGCCGCCCGTGCCATTTAGCTTTCCATATTCCGTCGGTGATGTCCCAGGACGATATCTTCGCTCCCCTTTCCTGGAGTAGTTCGGCTGCCGCCACCGCGTTCGCCGCGTTCTCCAGCTGGTGCTCCCCGAGCAGTTTGGTCCTTAGTCTGTATTCACCCTTCAGCCCTTTCACTTTAAAGCTCTGCCCCTCCTCACAAAATCCGCATCGCTTCCACGTCACATTCTTCCCCACCTTGATAAGGCGGTCGCCTTTCACTCTACACGCCCACTCGATGACTTTTAAAGCGTCCGGGAACTGCGGAGCGCTTACCACATCTGCCTCGGGCTTGATGATGCCGCATTTCTCCCCGGCGATTTTTACCAGCGTATTGCCCAACACGTCCATGTGGTCGAAGCTGATAGAGGTGATTACGCAGACTTCGGGTTTAATCACATTCGTCGCATCGAGCCGACCTCCCAATCCCACCTCTAGCACCTGGTAATCCACTTTCTCCATCGCAAAATGTACAAAAGCCATCGCTGTGAAAATCTCAAAGGTTGTTAATTGCCCCAGGTCTCCCAAAGCGTTTTCCGCCTCAACGTGCGGCTGGATGATTTCGACCAGCCTCGCCCAGTCCTCTTCCGGGATGCGTCTGCCGTTGACACGTATCCTTTCCGTATAAGAAAGCAGATGCGGCGATGTATAAAGTCCAACCTTATACCCCGCCCTTGTGAGAATAGAAGCAATCATGACGGAGGTGCTGCCCTTCCCCTTTGTCCCCGCCACGTGCACCGACCGTGCGTAGTTCTGTGGATTATTCAGCCTTGCCAGCAGCCGCTCCATGCGTTTTAGGTCCCACACAATCCCCGACCGCGGCAGCCGTTCATAATCCGCAAACTTTAATACGTAATCAAGCGCTTCTTGATAGTTCATATCTCTCCGCATTTCATAATAGCCTATCCTTACTATCAGGTAAAGCGTTAATATAATTGTAATTCGCATTTGTAGCGAAGTGGTACTAAAATACTAAAAAATATATTAACAATATCTTAACTTCATTCGTGAAACCATATTGACAAACACAACATGTAGTGGTAAATTTTAAGTCGCTACACCACAATTTGTGGAGTATTTTGTTTTGTGAATTGCCCTTTTTGCGGCTATAACGATTCTAAGGTAATTGATTCCAGGGACGTGAACGACGGCATCCGCCGCCGGCGCCAGTGCCTGCGTTGCGATTTACGCTTTACTACTTATGAACGCATGGAACGCGCCAGCCTTTTAGTCATTAAGAAAGACGGACGCCATGAGGAATTTAACCGAGAAAAACTCCTGGCCGGCGTTCGTAAAGCCTGCGATAAGCGGCCTTTACCCTCCGGTACGGTCAACCACCTCGTTGACGAAATAGAAGCCGAGCTTTACCAGGTGGGTCACGCGGAGGTGCCCAGCTCTCAAATCGGCGACCTCGTTATGCTTAAACTAAGAAAAACCGACCATATTGCTTATATTCGCTTCGCCAGCGTCTACCGCGAGTTTGAGGATATCACCACGCTCAAAGAAGAGGTAGATGACCTTGCCGACCGTACCCCTTTACCCCCCACCGACCAGCTCCCCCTCTTCCGGCAAGATGATATGTCGTCAAAGGCAAAGTCCCCACGGAGACCGCGGCGATGAGTACCAATAATCATACCGGTAGGAGGAATGTATCGCCCGTCAACCGCAGCCAGATTGCGCGTATCGTTTTTGATAACGCCGCCGCTATGGGCATCCGCGACCGCAAGCTCGTCGAAAAGCTGACGGCGCAGGTAATCGAACGCTTGGAAAAAGCGCAGTCGCAAACTCTGCCCACCCTGCCTGGAATGGAAGAAATGGTGGACCGGCGTTCGCGCCAGTCCTTAGCCAGGAATATGCCTACACCGGCAGAAATCGAGGCGATGGTCATGGAAGTCCTGAATGCCGAAAAACCCATCGCCGTCCCGGTAATCGAACCAACACTTGAAGTCGAATCAGCACCAAAAATGGAGGAGGTCAAAGCCGAAATGGACACCGAAACCGAAGTCATCAACCCTAACGATTCTATGAATGATATCGGCTTAACCGATACGGCTCTGCAGGTGCTGGAAAAACGCTATTTACTGCGTGACAACAAGGGCACCGTTATCGAGACTCCTGAAGAGTTGTTCCGCCGTGTGGCTAAAGCTGTCGCCGCCGCGGAACTTATTTATAATCCCAAGGCAAATGTTAAAAACATCGAAGATGACTTCTTCAAGCTGATGTACGGGCTGGAGTTCCTCCCCAATTCCCCCACCCTGATGAATGCCGGTAAAAAGCTGGGACAGCTCTCCGCCTGCTTCGTCCTCCCCGTGGACGACTCCATGGAGTCGATTTTCGACGCCGTGAAATATACCGCCCTCATTCATAAGAGCGGCGGCGGCACGGGCTTTTCCTTTTCCCGCCTCCGCCCGGAGAATGATGTCGTTGGCTCTACCGGCGGCGTTGCTAGCGGCCCCGTTTCCTTCATGCGCGCCTTTGACACAGTTACCGACGTCACCAAGCAGGGCGGTACGCGACGTGGCGCCAACATGGGTATCCTGAATATCAACCACCCCGATATTTTGAAGTTTATCCACGCCAAGCAGGACATGACATCCCTGACGAATTTTAACCTTTCCGTAGCCTTGACTACTGATTTTATGGAAGCCGTCAAATCCGGCTCCGAATATGATTTAGTTAATCCCCACACCCAGGAAGTCGTCGGCAAGCTTAACGCCAAAGTCGTCTTTGATACCATCGTGGACATGGCCTGGCGCACCGGCGACCCCGGCATCGTCTTCATAGACCGCATTAATGATGCCAACCCAACCCCCCACCTGGGCAAAATTGAAAGCACCAATCCCTGCGGCGAGCAGCCCCTTCTTCCCTATGAATCCTGCAACCTGGGCTCCATTAACCTTTCCCGCATAATGAAGAAGAAGGGCAACAGTTTCGATATTGACTACCCCAAACTGGGTAAAACAATTAAGACCGCCGCCCGCTTTCTGGATAACGTTATCGACGTTAATAAATTCCCGCTCCAGCAAATTGACGAGATGACGAAAAAGACGAGGAAAATCGGGCTGGGCATTATGGGCTTTGCCGATATGCTGGTTATGCTCGGTGTGCCGTATAACTCCCACGAAGCGTTAGAAGTGGCCGAAGACCTCATGACCTTTATTAATAAGAAAGCCCTCGAGGCTTCGGTAGACCTGGCCAAAGAACGCAGTGTTTTTCCAGCTTTCCAGGGCAGCATCTATGATGTCCCCGACGGTCCACAGATTCGCAACGCTACCCGCACCACCATCGCCCCCACCGGCACTTTAAGTATGATTGCCGGCTGCTCCAGCGGTATCGAACCGCTGTTTGCTTTAAGCTATACCAAGACCGTCCTCGACGGCACGCCTTTTGTTGAGGTGAATCCGTATTTTGAAGAGGCGGCGCAAAAGGGTGGTTTTTATTCCGAGGAACTGATGAAGAAACTTGCCGCCGGTGAGCATTTGAGCGACATCAAGGGCGTGCCGGATAAAGTTAAGCGTCTCTTTGTTACCGCCCATGAAATCAGCCCGGAGTGGCACGTAAAAATGCAAGCGGCTTTCCAGCGCTCCACCGATAACGCCGTCTCCAAGACTATCAACTTCCCGCAGTCCGCCGCCCGCGATGATATTTCCTACGCTTATATGCTGGCGTACGAGGAAGGACTCAAAGGCATTACCATCTACCGCGACCGCTCCCGCGATACGCAGGTTCTAACCACCGGCAAGAAAGTGGAAAAATCCGCCTCGCCGGAAGAGCCTACTACCCGCGAGCCACGCAAACGCCCTACCGAAACTAAAGGCACCATTACCAAAGTCAGCACTGGTTGCGGCTCGCTTTATGTCACCGTCGCCTACGATGACCGGGGTATTTTCGAAGTTTTTGCCACACTGGGAAAATCCGGTGCTTGTGCATCTGCACAGGTGGAGGCAATATGCCGTCTGATATCCACCACTTTACGTTCCGGCGTGGATGTGGCAGAGATAGTCAAGCAGCTTCGGGGTATCCGTTGTTCCTCAATTGCCTGGGAGGGCGGCAAGTCCATCCTCTCCTGCGCGGACGCTATTGCCAGCGTGCTGGAGAAGCACATTAAGACGGATGATGATAAACCCAAGATGGAGGATTACGGCCTGGCCAAGAACATGGCGGGACAGTGCCCGGAATGCTCTAACATGCTGGTTTTCTCCGAGGGGTGCTACCACTGCCCGGCCTGCGGTTATACCAAGTGCTGAAGACTTTTACGATTCAATTTCGTAAACATTTTTTTTAGTCATTATTTTAGCTTCAAATCGTAGCTGGGATTCGCTTCTGATTCGTTTTTAGTCTTATGGTAAATTAGCTTCAAAAGTCAAGTAATTTGGCGTGAATCGTTTTTGTCCTACGTTCGTTTAGCCCCAAAAACCGAGTATTCAATTGATAACGTACGACAGATCTTCGTAAGTGATTTTCCAGTGCAATTCACTTTAAACCAAAGAGTCTAAAACAGGCAAGAGAATGATGTCGTGGAAGGAACAGAGTGACAGGTTCCTTTTTGACGCCCCACCTCCCCGATGTTATCATTGCTTAAGAGGAAAATATGCAGAGATTACGCATCAGGTTCAGCCGCGGGGAAGAGATTAAGTATATCTCCCACCTCGACATCATCCGTTTATGGCAGCGGGCGCTCAACCGCGCCGGCATCGCTTTATCATATTCGGCGGGGTTCAATCCCCACCCGCGAATCTCTCTGGCGCTGGCTCTAGCGATGGGCGTCACCAGCGAGGTGGAGTTGATGGACATCGAGCTGGATAAGTTCGTTTCGCCCCACGCCTTTACCGCCGCCGTCGAACGGCAGCTGCCCAAGGGCATCACCATCAGCGGCGTCTTCAACACGCCCCTCACCATGCCGTCCTTGCAATCACAAGTCCGGCAGGCGGAATACATCGTCACCATCGCCACCGATAAAAATAAAGATGAAATCGAGGCGGCGCTCAACGCCCTGCTGGATAAAGAGACGCTGCCCTGGCAGCACCAGCGCGATACGGGACCGAAGAAGTACGACCTCCGCACACTGATTGACGACCTCTGGCTCATCGACTGGCGCAAGGGCTTTGGCACCATCGGCATGAGGTTAAGATGCGACGCCACCGGAGCGGGCCGGCCGGAGCAGGTGGCTGCCGCTTTAGGCTTTGAAAAATACCCCGATGCCATACACCGCAGCAAACTCATCCTCCAGACGAACTAAAAAGGTGGATTAATAAGTGCCTAGCACGAAAAATATTTCACCTGAACAAAAAGTCCTGTCATTCATCAAAAAACACAACCTGGCTGAACGCGGCGAAAAACTGGTCGTGGCGGTTTCGGGCGGGGCGGATTCGGTTTGCCTGCTTTATATTTTGGCGGGATTGCATAAAGAGCTGGGAATAAAACTGCATATCGCCCACTTGAATCATCAACTGCGCAGCAAAGACTCCGCCGCCGATGCGCGCTATGTGAATGGACTAGCCAAAAAGCTAAATATACCTGCCACCATCACGTCGCAGGATGTTAAAGCCTACCAAAAGCAGCACCGCCTGACGTTGGAAGAAGCCGCCCGCGAAGTGCGTTACAGCTTTTTAGCCGAGGTTGCCGCCAAAGTCGGGGCAACTAAAGCGGCGGTGGGGCACACCGCCGACGACCACGTTGAAACCATGTTGATGCACCTGGTGCGCGGCAGCGGGATGAGGGGGCTACGGGGACTAATGCCGGTCAGCCAACTTAAGGTCTCCGGCGGCAAGGTAACGGTAATCAGGCCTCTTTTAGAATTACGCCGCGAGGAAACCGTCGCTTATTGCCGCGCCCATAAGATTAAACCCCGCCTCGACGCTACCAATCTAACGACGGAATCAACGCGCAATAAAATCCGCCTGCAGCTGCTGCCGCTGCTGCGAAAGTATAATCTGCAAATCCACGAGTCGCTAATGCGGCTGGCGCACACCGCCGCCAGTGATTACAACTATATTGAAAAGGTGGCGCAATATCTATCGGAAAGCGTTAGTAAAAAAGAAAAAAACGCCATCGTCATTAAGAAGAAAGAGTTGCGGGAACTGCATCCAGCTTTGCAGCGCCAGATTATACGTGGCGCGGTGGCGGAGTTATTGGGGAGCCTCAAAGACATCGAGTCCAGCCATATCGAAGATATTATTGAGGCATTAGGCAAGCCCGCCGGTAAAGTCATCGGCCTGCCTTTTGGTTTGACTTTTACTATTGAATACAACAGGTATATCCTGGCGGCGGATTCCGCGTCGCTTTGCCCCTTCTCCTCGATTAACGGCGAGATTGTGTTAAAAATCCCCGGTAAAACGGTATTGCCCGGCGGGGAAATCATCACTACGATTAAAAAAAAGTCGGCGGGGGGAAAAAGGGAGGTGAACCCTAATGATTTTGTCGCCCGGCTGGACTACGACCGTGCCGGTAAAAAGCTTATGGTGCGGAGCCGTCAAAACGGCGACCGCTTTCAGCCGCTGGGGATGAAACAGTCGAAGAAGTTGAACGTTTTTATGATTGACGCCAGAATCCCTCAAAGCTGGCGGGGCTCTATTCCGCTGGTTTGTAATGGTGAGGAGATTACCTGGGTGTTGGGGTACCGCATTGATGAACGTTATAAGGTAAGACCGGAAACGAAGAACATTCTGCGGCTGGAGTTTAAAAAAACCTAAGCGACTTTATCCTGGCGGTAGCCCTTGCCGTCAATGATTACCCGCGCGTTGCCCGTTTGTTTGACAATTTCCCCAACCACCTTCGCCCCTTTTAAAGCGCCGGTCAGTTTTTTAACGTTCTGCGGCGTACAGATAACCGCCATGCCGATGCCCATATTGTAGACGCGGTACATTTCGCCCGTGTCAATATTGCCCTTTTTCTGCAATAGACTAAAGATAGGCGGCACCGACCATTTGGAGCTGTCTAATTGCGCGGCCAGTCCCTGGGGTAAGGGACGCGGCAGGTTTCCTATAATGCCAGCGCCGGTAATGTGGGCCAGTCCTTTGATATCGGGGAAAAGCGGTTTGAGTTGTTTATAGTAGCAAATGTGAGTCTTCATCAGCGCCGCGCCAACCGTGCCGCCAAGTTCGGGATAACGCTTGTTCAGATCGGCCGCCGTTTCTCCGAAGATTTTACGCGCTAAAGTATAACCGTTGGTGTGCAGTCCGCTGGAAGGCAGGGCGATAATAGCGTCCCCGGCCTTAATGTTTTTCCCCAGCATGATTTGGTCTTTTTCCACGACACCGACGATGATGCCGGCGAGGTCGAAATCGTCACCGTGATAGACATCTCGCAACTCCGCCGTCTCCCCTCCAATTAAAGCGCAGCCGACCCCTTTACAGGCAGCCGCCAGACCTTTGCCCATCGCCACAACCCTATCCGGCACCACTTTACCGATGCCGATATAGTCCAGGAAAAAGATGGGGGATGCGCCGCAGGTCAGGATGTCATTAACACAGTGGTTAACGATATCAATACCGATGGTATCCAGCTTACCTAAAGCGAGGGCGATTTTATTCTTGGTGCCGAGGCTGTCCACGCTGGAGACCAGAACAGGCTTTTTGTAATCTTTCAGCTCGTAAAGTCCGCCAAAAAACCCGATGCCGCTTAAGACCTGCGGACCTAAAGTAGGTTTGGCAAACTTGCCAATCTGGGAAATGACTTTAGACTTGAGGTTGATATCCACGCCGGCGGCGGCATAAGTCTTTTTCATCGCAGCCCCTCCTACAAGGGAGAGTGTTACGATTTAGAATAACAGATATTTGATTTGGACTGCAAATATAATATTGACATCAATATGGAGTGAAGTTAGCATAATAATACGATGCCGGAGCGTTATTTTGGTCGGAAAATAGAGGTTGTCACTAAAGGCGGAGAGAACGAGACTAAAGCGCCCGTTTCTTTTACGTTTGACGGACGGGAATATATCGTTGCGGAGGTTCTGGAGTTCTGGCCGGACTACGGCTTCGGGCGAGCCAACGCGGGACGCAAACGCTGGTGGCAGCGGCACCACCGCAACTATTACCGCGTAAAAACCACCGAAGGCGAAGTGTATGAAATTTACTATGACCGGGGTGTGAACAAAAAGAATCCCGAGTTTAAAAACTGGTACATTACCCAAAAGTTATAGTAGTGCGAATATTGCACAAAAATATCATTTATCATAGAATGGAATACGTTAAGGCGACGTGGCCAAGTGGTTAAGGCGGGGGTCTGCAAAACCCCTATTCGGCGGTCCGAATCCGCCCGTCGCCTCCAATTCTTTATAAAAACAAAACGGGCTGCCGAAAAGCAGCCCGTTCTTTATTGCTTGAGTTAAGTGTTAGCGTTTGCTGTGTTTAGATACCTGATTCTGTTCCTCGTTCCACAACACCGGCTCTAACTCGTCCTCATAAACCACGATATCTTTTTTGTCCTTACCCACCTTGACATGATAGATATAAAACAACTGGCCACTGTGCATGCTGACATAGTAATAGTCAGAAATCTCGCCTATCGTTCCGGCATAGGCGTTAACGTCATACTCGCGTTTGGTGACGCCTTTTTCATCAACAGGCTTGATGACGACCTGCTGCC
>CAIWTG010000218.1 GCA_903915565.1 uncultured Chloroflexota bacterium | reverse complement strand
TCCAGTTTATTTTCTATATAGAATTTGTCTACCAATAATTGTATATTCTCCGGTGGATATCGACCCCAGCCAAATTGGTCTCGAAATTCGTTAGCTAGATTATGAGTATCAGTTTCAACACGAATCATTAAATCATCAAGATATTGTTTGACAGATGACATTTGTTCTATTAGAGGATGCTCCGTTGTTTCGTAAGAGTAAACCATCCAAAAACCACATTCCGCCGTTCTATAATCTGCGTTAGCGTTTAACCTTGAATATGTAGCCCAACAAACAATCAGACATAGAATAACCAAAAACACCCAATATTGTTTAAGCCAAGCTATCATTGTTTCTGCTACCTACCTGGTAAATCATCTGGCCTAGTATCTCTTCCTTGCTTCTAAATAGTGTCGTTATTATACACCCGAATATGTATAAAAAATAGTCCCCGCATTGACTCATAATAAATGTTACCGGAGGGATGGTTATTGAATCATAATAAGTGTTACCGAAGTCCATAGTAGAAGGAGGTCAGGTGACACGACAAAGTATTAAAGAATATTCAGAGGCGATTCGCGAGAGATACGGGAGAGCAAATAAAGAAGGAAAAGGAAAGATATTGGACGAATTCAACCGGGTAACGGGGTTACACCGGAAATCGGCCATCAGGCTGTTAAACCATGTTTTCAAGCCTGGTAGTAAGAAAAGGAAGGGCAGGCCAAAGGGATATGGCACCGCGGTTATAGAAAGCCTGAAAGCGATCTGGGAGGCATCAGACAGGTTATGCTCTAAGCGACTGAAGCCTTTCATACCGGAGATGATTAGAGTACTTCAAAATCAAGATGAATTGCATATCAACGCTGCTACCCAAGCCCAGCTGTGTCAGATGAGTCCGGCTACTATTGACCGGCAACTTAGGCGGTATCGTAAGGCAGGAGGGAGGCGGGGATTTACCACCACCAGGGCGGGGAATCTGTTAAAGAATATGATACCTATCAGGACCTTTGCCGACTGGCAGGAGAATGAGCCGGGTTTCGTAGAAGTGGACCTGGTAGCCCACTGCGGGGAGAGTACCGATGGCTTTTTCCTGAATACGCTGTGCGTGGTAGATGTTTTTAGTGGCTGGACGGAATGTCTGCCAGTGTGGGGTAAATGGCAGGAAAAGGTGCGCCAGGCTATCCACCATATGCGCCAGCGTCTACCTTTTGCTCTGCTTGGAATAGACTCAGACAACGGCGGTGAGTTCATTAACCAGGTCTTTTACAAGTATTGTCTGGACGAAAAGATAACCTTAACGAGGTCTCGGTCTTACAAGAAGAATGATAGCTGTCATGTAGAGCAGAAGAATGGCAACGTGGTAAGGCGCATCGTGGGCTATGACCGGTACGATACCAAAGCCGCCTATGAGTGTTTGGATAGGCTTTATCATCTGGTTCGGCTCCAATTTAACTTCTTCCAGCCAACGATGAAGTTAATAAGTAAGACCAGGCACGGCGCCAGGGTCTTAAAGGTCTATGAGACAGCCCAAACCCCTTACCAGCGTCTGCTCAAGGCCGACGTGCTCACGGAAGCTAAGAAAGCCGAGCTGTCAACAATATACCGCGGATTAAATCCCGTGCAGTTATTAAAGCAGATAAATACCAATCTCGGGCAATTATGGCGGATGGCTGAGCGTCCCGAAACTCTCGGTAACCGTAATTATGAGTCAACCAGGAGGGCTTCGGTAACAGTTTAATTTGACGCAACACGCAGGGGAGGACTAAAGGGGTAACGGTCAGCGACGGCTGGCGATGGTTAATACAAATGCACCAGGGCTGCCCAGTCGACGGGGACGATGGGCGACAGGATAATGAAAGATATCGCGTGCGCCGCAATGATGATGATAAAAGCCGTAAGCGCCGTAATCCTTAACTTTTTATGCTTGCCCTCGCGCCAGTATTCCCAAAGCTGGTTTAGTGCTATCCCCAGACCCAGACATATCGCGCCGATGACGGCATAAATATAAAACGAATAGGTCAGCCTATCAGTAATCAGCGTGGCGGGTATCCAGATGATATAGACGCAGATGAACCAGCCGACGCCGAAAAGTGCCGCATTATCTTTCTTGAAGGCGCGCCATATCATATAAAGAAAAGTGGGGATAATCAGCGCCCAAATAGAAAAACTAGGGGCGCCATACCAATGCGGCATGCCGTAATAGAGCGCGGCTTTATATGAATAGAGCCACGTCCACGGATAGGTGGCTCCGGAACTAGGATAATCGTGAAAGGTTAAAGAGCTGGTGATGCTGCTCATTTGCTGTACCTGGTGGATGGGGTCGCTGATAGCCGAGAAGTTACGGGTAATTAACAAGTCGCAGACAATCATCCCCAACGCAAAAGTAATAATAGCCGTGAGAATGCCTAATAAAGCCCACCAGGAACGCTTCTGGCGTGAAAAAATCCAGTGAAACGCTATTGTCGGTAAAGCCAGTATACCATTAAGCTTGGCCAGACCGGCCAGACCTACAGCTACGCCCGAAGAAATGTATTTGCGGGCGGCATAGAGTAAAAACGCCAGCATCATAAAGGTCATGAAGAAGACGTCCAGCATGGCCATGCCGTTTTGCACAAAGGTTAAATTCTCAAAGGCTAAGAGAAAGGTAGCCAGAACACTGGCGTTTTGCTTCATGCCCAGCTGGCGGCACAGGAAGTAAAACATGACGATGGTGGCGGTGCCGAAGAGGACGGGGAAAAACCTCCAGCCCCAGGCATTATCGTTAAACACAAATATTGTTGCTGATTTGCTGTGTGCTACGGCATTAGTGGCGTAACCCCGCTGGACGGTTATTTGATTAAACGATGCATTGACGCTCTGGATATACATATGTTCCGAGTCGACACTTATTGTTGATTTGACATTGAATACGGAGGCATTACTTACGTCAATTGTGGTTTGCGAATCGTCGATATTTTTCAGTAACTCTGCCCCGGTATCCGTTTGCGTTGACTTGAAACCGTTGAACATAAGTTCTTCGGCGACAATTAAGACTTTGGCTAGGGGCGGATGCTCGGGGCGGAGGGTTTCGTTGTCCGCGATGATGTGCCGGGCATCGTTGACATAGTAGATTTCATCAAAAAACAGTTCGGAGGGCTGACTGATGACGCACAGATGCATAATGAAAGTGGTTAAGACGATAATAACCAGCCAAAAATGTTCCCACTGGTAAAACTTATTAAGCTTTTTCTTTATTTCCATGCCCATATCGTGCTAAAAAAGTAGTTCCACAGGAAAGCGACAATGATACCAATAATATTAGCTACATAAATATCCAAGCCGGCATTATTGAACAACAGAGCCGCAATGCCCCAGTTGATTAACGCGCCAGCGGCGGCAAATAGGTTGTATTTAAGTAAACGCCCGAAGAATGAGCCTATTTTACCAGAACGACGGTCGGCGAAAGTAAAAAAGTCGTTCAATATAAAATTGGTAATAATAGATACCTCGATGCCGGGAATCAGCTGGATGGTTCCATGCCAGGCGGTGAATGTCCTGACAAGGGCTAAAACGCCCTCATTCACTCCCGTGCCGCATAATCCGACGGCGATAAACTTAACGAATCTCCAGAATTCGCCGGTGCGGGACATCAGACTTAAGATGTGCGAAAGATATTCAATCTGCTGCTGCGGGCGGAGTTTGCTCTGCCCGGTGCTTCTCTCTTTAAAGATGAACGGGACTTCGACGATATTTTTAAAAGAACCGACAATCATAATTTCCAGCGCTATCTTGTAGCCGACGGGCTTAAGCTTTAACAGGTCAACTTTTTCCGGCCGGAACATAAAGAAGCCGGACACCGGGTCCTTAACCCGGCGGGAGGAGGGGAGAAAGATATGGGCAATCATTAACGCGCCTTTGGAAGTCACACGTCGGAACAACCCCCAGTTGGGACAGCCGCCCCCTTTGATGTAGCGGCTGGCAATCGCCATATCCGCGCCGTCTTGAATCGCTTTATAAAGCTTGGGCAGGATTTCCGGCGGATGCTGTAAATCGGCATCCATCACGGCAATGGTGCTGCCGGACGCCTGCTTGATGCCGTGAATGACGGCGGTGGATAGCCCTTTTTCATCACGCCGGACGAAGAGTTTAACCGGGAATTGCTTGGCCAGTTTATTAACGATATCAATGGTGCCGTCCTGGCTGTTGTCATCTACAATGATAATTTCGTGGTCGCAGCCGGAGAGGGCTTTATGAACCTCGGTAATCAAGGTTGTAATGTTATCTTTTTCGTTATAGGTTGGGATAACTACCGATAATATTTCTTTCATGTATGATTCCAGCCCGTTTTTTTCGGGCATTGACCCATTATACCTCTTTACGTGGTCTTGTTAAAAGATTATAATATATTGGTTTATTTTATATTATGAAAAAAGGCGGAAACTAAGGTTGGGTGTTTTGGCAATAACAGTCGGCGAACTGGCAGAAAGCATCGGCGGTAAAATAATTAGCCATCTGGAAAAGTCCAAGGAGCTGGTGGAGAACTACATGCTGGGGGCTTTAACGGTGGACTCCGGGCTGGACTACTTTAGCCGGAAGAAGAATAAAGCCGCCATCATCCGCCAGGAAAGACTGGACATGCAGTTGGCGGCGCTGGAAACTTCTACCACCTGTCTCGTCTTAAGCGGTGGGGATAACACCCCGGCTTACCGCGTCCGCCAAAAAGCCGACAGCCGCGGCATCCCGATTATTACCACAGCGGCTCCCGTGAGCGATATTGTTACGCGCATTGATAAATTGTTGGAAAAAACGCTAAAATCAAGATAAGAGATTGACAAAACTGGCCGATACGGTGCAACAGAATTTAAATTAGGAAGTATTCGGCTAAAATGAAAGGGGCTTCATAAACATACCGGCTTAGGCGACATCGGTATCAAATAGTGTTCCCCGTCTTGTTAAATATTTAGGGGCGGGGAAGTTCAGATA
>CAIWTG010000217.1 GCA_903915565.1 uncultured Chloroflexota bacterium | reverse complement strand
CTTTCTCTTTCACTTCTACCAATGTGCCTTTTTCAAAAAGAAAATCGGTGGCGTTTTTCTTTTCGCCGGGGAAAAATAGTTGAGTGGTTAAAATAGGAGCTTTTTCATTGGCTTTGACCTTTACATGGATGTGCGGCGCCCTCATCATGTAATCCTTGGGCTTTACCGTTTCCAGTCGATAACGTCCCTCTTTATCCGTAAACTGGTGGCCCCGCAGGTTATAGCCTTTGTTGTCATATTCGCCATCACCATTGGCGTTCCAGAAATCAAGCCAGGCATCCGCGATGGGTTTTCTGTCTTTGTTGAGAACGCGCCCTTCCAGGACGAGCCTTTCGCCCGGAGTGCCTTTTTCCGCAATGGATTTGCGTTCCGGAGAACCTGGAGTATAATATGGCCCTTCTTCGACGGCTGGAGTGAATTCAGTGGTGGATTTTTTGACTTCCTTTTTTACCGGCATATTACCCCCCGCAATAAAAAACTGCCCTATATCTGGAGGATATGCTTTGACGGAAAGAATGTCTGTAACAAAAGTCGCAGGCGGGCTTTACCCCAACCCCACCGCTTTATGCACTTTGGCCAGAGTTTTTTGCGCGAGCGGGTGCGCTTTAGCCGCCCCCTCCGCCAACACGGAATCCAGATAGCCCGGCTCATTCATAATCTTATGGTAGCGTTCCTGTAGCGGACGCAGCCCTTCAATTACAACTTCGGCCAGAGCTTTCTTGAAATCACCGTAACCCTTGCCGGCAAACTCAGCCTCGATTTGTTTTTTTTCTTTTTCGGTAAAAATCTGGTAAATCGTCAGCAGGTTATAAATCCCCGGGCGCTTTTCGTCAAAGACGACGGTCGTCTGCGAGTCGGTCGTCGCCCGCATTATTTTCTTGCGGATTACGTCCGGCGGGTCCAGCAGGGCGATAGCGTGGTTGGGTCCCTCTTCGCTCTTGCTCATCTTCTTGTTGGGGTCGTCCAGCCCCATAATGCGCGCGCCCACGTCCGCTATCTTTGGCTCGGGGATGGTAAAAACTTCGCCGTAAAAATTGTTAAAGCGCTGTGCCACGTCGCGCGCTAGCTCGACGTGCTGTTTCTGGTCTTCGCCCACCGGCACCACGTTGGTATCGTAAAGCAGAATATCCGCCGCCATTAATGCCGGGTAGTCGAAAAGTCCCGCACTCACCTGTTCTTTTTGTTTGCCGGACTTTTCCTTATACTGGGTCATACGCCCCAGCCAGCCCATCGGGATATAACAGTTTAAAATCCAGGCTAGTTCGCTGTGCTCATGCACGTGCGACTGCACAAACAGGATGGACTTTTTCGGGTCGATGCCGGCCGCCAGGAGAAGCCCGGTAACCTCACGTGTATTGGCTTTGAGTTCTTTGGGGTCCTGCCGCTCGGTGATGGCATGCAGGTCGACAACACAAAAGATGTTATCGTATATGTCCTGCTCCGCCGCCCAACGGCTCGTAGCCCCGATATAATTACCGATATGTGTGTTACCCGTCGGCTGGATGCCGGAAAAGACACGCTTTTTCATGGAAGCCTCCTGATAGCAAAATTCTAACACAGATAAAAACGGAGAAACAAGGTTGTGCCTAAACGATTTTAATATGACATACAGCTGTCGGGTTCCAAGGAGTATAATACCAATATGATTGAACTGCCAGAAGCCGTTAGTCTCGCCAAACAACTTAACGAGACAATAAAAGGGAAGAAAATCGATAGGGTTATCGCTAATTACTCGCCGCATAAGTTCGCCTGGTATTTTGGCGACCCTATGGGCTATGACGCTTTACTGCGCGGTAAAACTATCGGCGAGGCTAAAGCCCGCGGCGGCCTGGTGGAAGTGCTGGCTGGCGGCGTTAATCTGTTATTCGGCGACGGAGTAATCCTCAAGTTTCTCGCTACAGACGAAAAGCGTCCCCCGAAACACCAGTTACTTGTGGAGTTTGAAGACGGTACGGCTTTCAGCGCCTCCGTACAGATGTACGGCGGGCTCTGGTGCTATAAGGAAGGGGAATATCATAACAAGTATTACGACATTACCACCCAAAAACCCTCCCCTCTATCAGCTGAATTTAATTGGGCATATTTCAATCAACTAATCGCCTCGCCCGACGTGCAAAACTTAAGCGCCAAAGCTTTCCTCGCCACCGAGCAGCGAATCCCCGGCTTGGGCAACGGTGTTTTACAGGATATCCTATATAACGCCAAAATTCACCCCAAAATAAAAATAGAATTGCTCAATGAAACAGAAAGAAATACTCTTTTCAATTCAGTTAAGTCTACTCTTAAAGAGATGGCGGCACAGGGCGGCCGGGATACTACTATCAATATCTTTGGTCAGCCGGGAGGATATAAAACCAAACTTAGTCAAAACACTTTAGATAAACCCTGCCCGGTCTGCGGCGGTACTATTTTCAAGCAACCCTACATGGGCGGCAGTATCTATTTTTGCAACGGCTGCCAGAAATTTTAACTGAAAACTGAATTGACCTAATCATTGCCTTCTTGCTACGATGGATTGACAAGAGGTGCATATGATAAGAAGCATTAACGGTAAAACCCCCAAAATCCACCCCTCCGCCTTTATCAGCGAGGCCGCTTATGTCGTCGGCGACGTTGAAATCGGCGAGCATTCCAGTGTCTGGCCCGGCGCTGTTGTCCGCGGCGATACCGGCAAGGTCGTCATCGGCGCCTACACCGCCCTTGAAGATAACTGCGTCGTTCACTCCGGCATTCCCGGCGAAGGCGATACGTTCATCGGGGATTACTGCAACATCGCCCACGGCGCGGTGATTCATTGCAAGAGCATTGGCCACAACGTGATGATAGGCATTAACGCCACCGTCCTGCATGGCGTGGAAATTGGCAGCTATTGCCTTATCGGGGCGCACTGCCTGGTGGGGGAGGACATGAAAGTGCCGGACTATTCGTTTGTAGTTGGCGTTCCGGGGAAAATAAAGTCCAAGGTGCCGAAAAAACTGATGTTCTGGCTGGAAAGAGTCCCGAAAGAATACGCCGGCTTCGGTGAGATGTATAAAAAGGAAGGGCTTTAAACTACATCCGCTCCGGCGCGTCCATCCCCATCAAATTCAATGTTCTCCCCAGCACCAGCTTGGCGGCTTTAATCAGCTTTAACCGCGCCGACGTCATCGCTTTATCGTCACTGACCACGCGACAGTCTTTATAAAAAGCGTGGAAAACCGTCGCCAAATCCTGCGCGTAATACGTCAAGTGGTGCGGCTCTAATGTCTGGGCGATGGTTTCCACCAGTTCCGGCAGCTGCAGCATTTTTCGTATCAAAGTCAATTCCGGCTCGGTCGTTAGTAAACTTACGTCGCCACCCTCATCCGTCGCCCCCTTCTCTTCAGCCACTTTCAATATGCTGGCGATGCGTGCGTGGGCGTACTGCACGTAATAAACGGGATTTTCCGCGCTCTGCTTTTTCGCCAGCTCGATGTCGAAGTCCATCTGGCTGCTCGCCGCGCGGGAGAGTAAAATAAAGCGGCAGGCGTCGGTACCGGCTTCGTCTAAAAGCTCGCGTAGAGTAATCATGTCGCCGGTGCGCCGAGAAATTCTTACAATCTCCCCGCCGCGCCGCATGGTGACCATCTGGTTAATAATTATCTCCAGTCGAGACGGGTCAATGCCCAACGCGCTGACGACTGCTTTCATGCGAGAGACGTGCCCCATGTGGTCGGCGCCCCAGATGTCGATGACCTTATCGAACTTGCGCTCGATGAACTTATTATAATGGTAGGCAATATCCGCCGCGAAGTATGTCGGCGAGCCGTTACTGCGGACGATGACGTTATCTTTATCCTCCCCCAGTGCGGTTGAGGAGAACCAGATTGCGCCGTCTTTTTCCGCGACGTAACCCTTCTCGCGCAGCAGCTTCATGATGATGTCGAACTGCCCCTTCTCGTAAAGGGTTTTCTCGCTGTACCAGACGTCGTACTCCACCCGCAGCGTTTTCAGGTCCTCGCGGGTGGTTTCTAAAACTCTCGCCAGGCCGATTTCCCCCAGCTTTTCCACCCCTTCCGCCGGCGGCATCTTCAAAAAACGGTCGCCTTCTTTTTCCTTGATTTCCTGCGCCAGCTCGACCATGTACTCGCCCATGTAGCCGTGCTCCGGCATGGCCGCGTCTTTGCCCAGCGCCTGCTGGTAGCGTGCCCACAGCGACTGGCGGAATGAATCCATCTGGCTGCCCGAATCGTTAAAATAATATTCTTTAGTAACGTCAAAACCGGCGGCAGTCATTACATTACATAAAGTGCTGCCGATAACCGCCCCTCGCCCATGCCCCACGTGCAAAGGCCCGGTAGGGTTGACACTGACGAACTCAATCTGGATGCGTTTACCCTGGCCGGCGTTAATGTTGCCGTAATTAGCGCCGTTCTTTAAAACGTCGTTAACCTCTTTGGCGAGCCATACTTTTTTCAGCGTAAAGTTAATAAAGCCCGGCGGGGCGACGTCTACTTTTTCAATTTCCGGTGAGGCTGGGATAGAGCCGATAATATCTTTAGCAATATCCATCGGCTTCATCTTGACGATTTTAGTAAGCTTTAGCGGCACGGAGCAGGAATAATCTCCGTGGTCGGGGTTCTGCGGGTGCTCGATGACGATTTCCGGCAGGTCGAAAGCCGGCAACTTGCCTTCCTTTTGTGCCTTAGTGATGGCTTTAGAGATTAACTCGGATATTGTCTGTTTAAGCATAAAAATACGAATAAATTATAACACACTAAACTCTTCACGATAAATCAGCACATAACCTCGTCTCCCTTTGTGAAAGGTAAGTATCCCTTGACACCACGTACTTGTGCTATACTTTGTGGCGGCGGGGGTAGGATGGGCTGTGCAACTCGGCAAATCAGCGTCGGTCTCTTCCAAGAACCGTTACCCAACCGTCCCGTGCGGTGCGCTGACTGCAATCGGGGATAGTTGCACAGCCCCACCTTAAATAGTAGTTCCTATTCTCCATATTCCTCGCCATAATTTATATGCTCCGAATTATGATATTGGTTTACTTCTTTCATACCATACTTTATTAATTTTAAAACCATTACTAACAGCAAATGTTATACATCTTTCTGTTTGTCTATCTAAATCATTCTTTTTTTCATGTGAAGATACTCTACAATATATAATACATTCTTTTATATTACTTTTATTTATATTTGTAGAATCAATAATATTTTCTTTAACTAATATTGTTCCTGTTTTTGTTTGATAACATTCTACTGGTAATTT
>CAIWTG010000216.1 GCA_903915565.1 uncultured Chloroflexota bacterium | reverse complement strand
GCCACTGGGCCTTGACTGCAACTGGTCAAATACCGTGCAGAGGTCGCTCAACAAAAGCATTTATTGTTAAGTGAGGGGCTATGCCTCTACCAATTCCTGAGCCAGCTCGGTAGTAGCATGACTATTCCCTCATCTCAAAAGGGACTTTCGGGTGATTGATAGGGACACCCGGAGCGGGTATCTTAAAAATGGGGGTACTTTTTGCCTTTTTCCTAGGAGAAAAGAGGGCTGTACCGTGAGCCGGGGCGCATCCGCCTCCAACCGGCGAACCGAAGCGTGGCTCCTATCTACGCCGACGCCGACAAGGTTCAGGTGCAGGGACGAGTGATAGCCGTGCTGAGGAAATGCTCTCCAGGCTCGCCCTAGCAAATGACCTACAAAGCCATCAGGAGGCAATAATGATTGGAGCTTCTGCCCCTCCTCAGGGTGATGGGAGGGGAACGTGTCGAGGGAAACAAGAGAAAGGACCAGAATACTTCTTGCCGATGACCATCACATGGTGCGGCAGGGCATACGGCAGCTTTTGGAGCGTGAGGTGGACTTTGAAGTGGTTGGTGAGGCAGATAACGGTCTGGAGGCAGTCAGGCTGGCCAGCGAGCTCAAACCGGACGTAGTCGTAATGGAAGCACGCATGCCCAAGCTGGACGGTGTGGAAGCTACCAGGCGAGTCAAGGCGGAGCATCCCCAGGCCGCCGTTCTTATTTTGACTAGCTCTGAGGAGGAGGAATACATTATCGGGCTTGTTGCCGCCGGGGCCGGTGGCTACCTGTTGAAGAGCGCCTACGGGGAGGAACTAGTGCAGGCCATCCGCTCGGTCCGCGCCGGAGAATTCGTCTGTAACGTGGCACTGGCGCAGAAACTCTTGAAGCGAGCCGCTCACCTACCGGTCCCAGTGAATGCCGCTGAACACCTCACGCAGCGGGAACTCGAGGTGCTAAAGCTGGCGGCCAAAGGAATGAGCAACCGCGACATTGCCGGTTACCTTGGCCTCACAGAGCGTACGGTCAAAGGCCACCTCATGAACATTTTCGACAAGATGAGCGTTGGCTCTCGTACTGAGGCGGTGCTGCAGGCGTTAAAACGCGGCTGGGTAAACCTTGAGGATGAATAGGGGGTAGGGGGGCGGAGGAGTTGCATGGTCGCCTTGACAGCCCATAGACAGCGTGTGATAGACTAGGGTATCATGCGCGGAGTGGGCGAATGGCAAAAGTAACTCTCATGGTTGAGGCTGAAACCGATGCTTACGGGCCGGAGGAAACGGCGAAGCTCCTGGGGAAAGGCGAGGCTACCATCTGGCGGTGGCTCCGTGACGGTAAAATCCTGGCGGTGAAGGTCGGCGGGCGCACGCTTATACCGGAGAAGGAAATAGAAAGACTGAAAAAGGAGCTAGGCCTACCCGATCCGGATAACCGGTAGGTCTTCTCGTTTGGAGTTACCTCTGGCCACTCAAACTCTGCATCCGTATTCCAGAATTGGATAAGACTATGACGATTGCGAAAGCGATTTCAGGTACATTAAGAACGGTTACCACCACGGGGACCTTTCGGACGGCGACCATTAGTACAGGGGGCGGGGAATACAACATGACAGGGTGGCATGTTAGACCGCTACACCACGGGGCCGCGTCTTTAAGAGTCTAGCAAAGCAAGTACAACGTGTCAAGAAAATGTACTATTATATAAATGGTGGTGCTGACGCGGGCTGATAGTTGCTCGCTTAGTTGTGCGGCGGCTGCTATTGTTGTCTATATTTAATGTATATGGTATAATAACATAAAATTTGTTAAGGAACGGCGGACGTGGCAAAGAAAAAGATTGTACAGACAGTAAAAGACAAAAAATCTCAAGAGTATGAGCTGGTCTATGTCCTCAATCCAGACCTGGCGGATGAGGCTTTGGAGAGCAGCGTCAACAACATAAACCAGTTTATCACCAGCCGAGAAGGCGTGGTTGATGCGGTAGACAAATGGGGGAAGAGAAAGTTAGCGTATCCCCTAAAGCACTTCCTGGAAGGGAATTATATTTTAACCAAGTTCAAGTTCAGCCCGGCGCGGTGCAAAGAACTCGAAGCTAACCTGCGAATTTCAGAAGATGTCATCAGGCATCTCTTAATTAAAGTGGGCAATTAAAGATAATTAAAGCTCTCGAGTTTTGTGGAGAGGTGAAGCGGCGATGCCGAGTTTAAACAAAGTTATTATAATAGGTAATGTAGGCAACGAACCGGAAATGCGTTTCACACCGAACGGCAAACCGGTGACGTCTTTCTCGGTGGCAACCAATTGGGTCTATACCACGCCGGAAGGGGAACGCCGCCAGGAAACCGAGTGGTTTAACATCGTGGCGTGGAACCGGCTGGCGGAACAATGCAACCAGTTCCTGGCCAAAGGCAAACTCGTTTATACCGAAGGCAGGATACACACCAGAAACTGGGAAGGACAGGATGGCCAGGCACATTCTAAGATGGAAGTCGTCGCCAACCGCGTAATCTTCCTAGATAGAAAAGCTGCCAGCGGTGTAGCCGACGAAAAGACAGAAGATTCCGCCGCGGCGGAAATGGAGCCGGAAGACCTGCCGTTTTAATAACAGTAAATCGTTAATATATAGATAGAGGAAAGAATGACGCAATCAAAAGACGCCCCCAGAGCCCATAGATCGGTACGCGGGAAATATGTCCCCAAGCGAAAAATATGTTTATTCTGCCGCGACAAAATTGAATATATTGACTATAAGGACCCGATCAAGTTACGGCCCTATATCACCGATAGGGGCAAAATATCACCCCGACGCAAGAGCGGTACCTGCGCCAGGCACCAGCGTGCGCTGGCTACCGCCATCAAACGCGCGCGCCATCTTGCCCTGTTGCCGTTTGTCGCCGCGCATAGCCAGAGCCAGAGGGTTGGCCCGGCCGTTTAGGCGGCTGATATAACGAATAAATATCCTTTTATATTGTATATTGATTAAATCACCATAGGGAGTTAAAGTGCCTAAGAGAACATATCAACCCAAGAGTATACCCAGAAAGCGTGAACACGGTTTCATAAAAAGAATGAGCACACGCGGCGGACGAGACGTCCTTAAAGCCAGAAGGCAAAAAGGGCGCAAGAGACTTACCGTCGTTTAACGGTTCCGGCTGAACCGTATAGGATAAGTGTGAGGGGAGAGCGTTATTTAAAAAGCAATAGCCAGTTTGCCCTGGTTTATGACGGAGGCCGGTCCTGGGCGGGCAGGGAAATGGTCCTTAAAGCTCTAGCCAACAACTCCAACTCAACAAGATTCGGTTTCGTCATCAGCCATCGTCTGGGAAAAGCGGTTGTAAGAAATAGAATCAAACGCCGCCTGCGGGAAATAACCAAAGCGGCGCCGGTGCAAACCGGATGGGATATCATCCTTATCGCTCGAGTCCCCGCCGCACCGCTGGATTACCAGGGCTTAGAAAAAGCGTTCAACAAGCTATTGTTAAAAGCCGGACTGAATGTAGGGGAAAATGAAGGCAATCGCCTTAGGACTGATTAAAATCTATCAACGAACATGGTCGCAGATTATGCCGCCAGCCTGTCGCTTCCAGCCGACTTGTTCGGAGTATACTGCCGAAGCGATAGAGCGGTATGGAATTTTTAAAGGCATCGGTCTTGGCGTTCGACGCATCACGCGATGCCATCCCTTAAATCCCGGCGGCTATGACCCGGTGCCAGAAAAAAGGTAAACTATATATCGGTGGAGAATACGGTGAAATTTAAGAAGATAAAAATATTTGGTTTGGTATCGCTGCTGGTGACCGCTATTCTAATGCTGGCGGTATTCGGTTTCAGCTGCGTCAGTGGTCTGGCGGCAGTGGGCTGGTCGGGCGGCGTGGTGGCTAACAATACTCTTTACGTCGGCTCGATGGAAGGCCGTCTCGTGTCGGTTAATCTTAACGACCAAAGCATACTAAGGGCAGAACCACTTAAAGTACAGTCGCAGGGCGGATTGTTTGGCTGCTCCTCGGCGCTTAGCTGCGGTGGAGGCACATCGCGAGTACCCATTTACGGAACTCCAGTTGTCTCGGATAACGTGGTTTATGTCGCCGGATATAATGGTAAAATATTTGCCTATAATGCATTGAACTTTGCAGAAAAGTGGGAATACCCCTCCGTAGGCGCCGGGTATTTACAGCCCTTCGTCGGCGGTATGGTGATTGATAACAACAAGCTATATATCGGGTGCGCGAATAGCTATGTCTACTGCCTGGATGCCAATACCGGCGGTTTATTGGGTTCGTACCAGACCGGCGATAAAGTCTGGGGTACGCCCGTAGTCGTCGATGGTTCATTATATATAGGTTCGTTCGATAAAACGCTTTATGCCTTGAATGCCGATGATATGACCTTAAAATGGAAATATACGACGGAAGGCTCGATTATCGCGCCGCCGTTGGTGAAAGACGGCATCGTTTACGCTGGTTCTTTTGATAAGAACCTTTATGCCCTCGACGCCGCCACTGGTACGCTTAAGTGGAAGTTCGAAGCGAATAACTGGTTCTGGTCGCAACCGGTCATCGTCAACAATATGCTTTACGCCGGCAATCTCGATGGCAATATCTATTGTCTCAATCCCGCCACCGGAGCGACGATTAAGATTTTCGGTAAAGACGATTTGGCTGTAATCAGCCCCTTCGTCTCACAGCCGGCCGCCGTTGACAACTACATCATCTTCGCCAGCCAGGTCGGCATTGTTTACCGCATAGATAGCACGACCCAGGAAATTGAACCGCTGGCAACCCTTACCGGTACCATAACCGGACCGCTTACGGTATATAACGGCATAATCTACTTCCAGACGCAAGACGCCGCCATACAACGCGTTGATTATAAATTTATTGACGAGGGTAAAGATCCCTTGTTATCCTCAATTTCTTTAGTATCGGGGTAATTGAACTTGAATATTTGGGAATTAATAATACAGCAACCGTTAACTAACGTCCTTATCGTTATTTCTCATGCCTTTGCCGGGAATTTCGGCGCGGCTATCATCCTGCTGACCATTGTGGTCAATCTGGTGCTACTACCACTGACTTTAAACCAGATTAAGTCTTCCAAGAAGATGATGGAGCTGCAGCCTAAACTCGCCGAGCTGCAAAAGAAGTATGCTAAGGACCGCCAGAAACTATCCCAGGAGACGATGGCTCTCTATAAAACGTCGGGAGTAAAACCCGCCGGCTGCATGTTGACCATGATTATCCAGATGCCGGTCTGGTTCGCTCTTTACCAGTCAATTATGTTATCGCTCGCCGCTGTGCCGGAAGGGTTGCTCAACCTTTCCAGATATTTATACCCCTGGCCGATTGTCTTCGCATCGATACCCATAAATCCCTATTTCCTGGGTATGGACCTATCGTCGCCCAACGCGATTTTGGGTGTGCTTGTCGGCGTGTTTATGTGGGTTCAACAGAAGATGTCCACCATGCCCACGGCCGACCCGCAGCAGTCCTCGCAGAATTCCATGATGCTCTGGATGATGCCGCTCCTCTTTACATTCATGTCGTTGACCTTCCCCGCTGGTCTGGCCCTTTACTGGGTGGTCAACAGCTTATTCCGCATCGCCCTGCAGTACCGCATCACCGGTTGGGGCACATTGTTTAAGAAAGCTGCCAAACCCACCGAACCCGAAAAGAAGTACCTGGAATTTAAACAGCCTGAAGAAAAGAGAACAACGATTGTTGATAAAGACGGCCAGGTTATTATTACCGATAAGGATTCTTTAAAGAAGAGTCAGAAAAAAGGTTTCTTCGATAGATTCAAGTTAGGCGGCGGAGATAACAACCCGCCGGACCAGAATAAGTAAGGCGTTGGTCTTTCAAGAGGGCAGGATGAATCATGTCGGATAATCAGCAAGAAATTTATGATACCGCTAAAGAAGTGCTCGAAACACTGCTCTCAATGATGGGGCTTAAAGCCAGTATTTTCCCCTCCGATGAATTTACAACCACCGACGATGACGGCGTTTTAACGTCTGTCGGCTTGAATATAGAAGGCGAAGACCTGGGCATATTAATCGGTCGCCGCGGCCAGACGATGGTTTCCCTGCAGTACGTAGTACGCCTCATCGTGTCGCATAAAATGCAGGTCCAGCTGCCTATCGTCCTTGATGTTGAAGGCTATAAACAGCGGCGCTGTGAAGGGCTGCGCAGCCTGGCAGAACGGCTGGCGGAACAGGTAAAAAACCGCAAGGTTCCTTTCACCATGGAGCCGATGACGGCTTTCGAACGGCGCATCATCCACGTCACTTTAGCCGACCACCCTGACGTCATTACCGAGAGCATCGGTTTTGGCGACGGGCGCAAAGTGGTCATTACTCCCAAGACACTGCCGCAGAACTAATTGCCAACATCTAACTGCGTTTTTCCCTTGCTTTTCGTATTATCCTGTGTTAACATAAACATGTTAAAGGCAGTGACGGAGAAGAGTAGGGGCGCTTAAGAGTATAAAGCGAGTCTGGCAAGGTGTGAGCAGACATACTCCCCGCACCGAAAATCCCTCCCGAGCCTCCGGCTTAAAATCCTATCAGGGTGAGTAAGCCCGGACGGACCCGTCAACCGTTAGCCGTGACGAGGGCATAATAGGTGTCCTTAAAGAGTGTCCCGATTGTATCGGGAAATTTGGGTGGTACCGCGGGCTCATCAGCCTCGTCCCTTAAAGACGAGGTTTTTTTGTTATATAGGGGGTAATATGTTTAAACCAGTCAACAGCCGGGTAAGCTTTCCTAAGCTGGAAGAAGGCGTCTTAGCTTTTTGGAAAGACAACACTATTTTTGAGAAAAGCGTCGAAGCGCGGAAGGGCAAAAAGCGCTTTGTCTTTTACGAAGGGCCGCCCTTTGCCAACGGCAACCCGGGCATCCATCACGTCCTCGCGCGCGCCATTAAGGACGTCATCGTCCGCTATAGAGTGATGAAGGGTTATTATATTCCCCGCATCGCCGGGTGGGACACACACGGACTGCCCGTCGAGCTGGAAGTAGAAAAACAACTCGGCTTTACCGGTAAAGACCAGATTGAAAAATACGGCGTCGAGGAGTTCAATAAGCGCTGCCGCGAGAGCGTTTTTAAATACCTCAAAGAATGGAATACCCTGACCGAACGTATCGCTTACTGGGTTGACCTCGACCACGCTTACAAAACGATGGACAATACCTATGTCGAGTCCGTCTGGTGGGCGCTGAAGCAGATTTGGGACAAAGGGTTTATCTACCAGGGCTACCGCGTTACTCCGCACTGCCCGCGCTGCGGCACGTCATTAAGTTCGCATGAAGTTTCGCAGGGCTATAAGGATGATACGGAAGATCCATCGATTTACATAAAGTTTAAGGTGGTAGAAAAGACAAAAGCTAAATTCCCGACCGATAAACCGGTTTATCTTTTAGCGTGGACGACTACCCCCTGGACTTTACCCGGCAATACCGCATTAGCTGTTTCTGAAAAAGATGAATATGTTTTAGTCCAAAGTGAAAAAGAATATTTAATACTAGCCGCGCGGCTAACAGAGACGCTGGATCTTAAAGATTATAAAGAAATCAAAAAACTAAAGGGAGCGGAACTGGTCGGCACACAATACCAGCCGCTGTTCAATCCCCACGACTTTGGCGTGGAAAGAATGAGATTCCAGCCGGGCGGCACACTGGTCGCGCAAAAGGCTGACAAGAATCTAACCTATAAAGTCATCAGCGGCGACTTTGTCACCATGGAAGACGGGACGGGCATCGTTCACGTCGCCCCCGCTTTCGGCGAGGTTGACTTTGATGCCGGCAAAGAGTTCGGCCTGGACTTCGTCCAGCAGGTTGATTTACAAGGAAAAATCACCGGCAATTATCCCTTCGCGAAAAAATTCGTTAAAAGCGCCGACCCGCTTATCATGGAAGACCTAAAGTCGCGCGAGCTGCTTTTCCACTGGGGAAAGATTAAGCACACCTATCCATTCTGCTGGCGCTGTGACGCCCCGCTGCTTTATTACGCCAAGACGACGTGGTATATCAAGACCAACGCCGTCAGGGATAAAATGATTGCCGGGAATGAAAAAATAAACTGGTATCCGGAGCATATTAAAAAGGGACGCTTTGGGAACTGGTTAGAAAATAACGTGGACTGGGCTTTTGCCCGCGAGCGTTACTGGGGTTCGCCGCTGCCCATCTGGCGTTGTGAAAAGTGCGGCGCTGTTGAATGCGTCGGCTCCGTGGATGAACTGGAGAAAAAACCCGGCTGCACAGGACTGCAGGCGCCCCTCGACCTGCACCGGCCTTATATGGATAAAGTCAATTTTACCTGCGCCAAATGCGGCGGCAAGATGCAGCGCACGCCGGAGGTCATGGACTGCTGGTTCGACTCGGGTTCAATGCCTTTTGCCCAGACCCATTACCCGTTTGAAAACAAAGAACTGTTTGATAAAGAAACCGGGCAAGCGGACTTTATCTCCGAGGGTGTTGACCAGACACGCGGCTGGTTTTATAGCCTTCACGCTATTTCTACTATGCTTTTTGACCGTCCTACTTTCAAAAATTGTATCTGCCTGGAGCTGATAAACGACGCCGAAGGAAAAAAGATGAGCAAGAGCCGAGGCAATGTCGTTGACCCCGTAGATGTGGTGACACAGCAGGGCGCGGACGCTTTACGCTGGTATTTTTATACCTCCGCTCCACCTGGCACCGTCCGCCGTTTCGATACGAAGATGGTGGCGGAAATTAACCGCCAGCTGATGATGACGCTCTGGAATGTATATTCCTTCTTCGTGTTGTACGCCAACATAGATAACTATAAACCGGTGGAACCTTTCCCGGCGCCTGCCGCCGAGTTGGATAAATGGATTCTCTCCGAACTCAATCAACTGGTGGCCGACGTTGATTCGCTGATGGAAAACTATAACTACACCGACGCCGGACGCAAGATTGAAAACTTCGTGGACGGGCTTTCCAACTGGTACGTCCGCCGCAGTCGCCGGCGTTTCTGGAAGAGTGAAAACGACGCCGATAAACTCTCGGCTTATAATTCACTTTATACCTGCCTGGTCACGCTGACTAAACTCCTAGCTCCTTTCACGCCGTTTGTCGCCGAAGAGCTTTATCAAAACCTGGTGCGTGAAATGTCGCCGAACGCGTTATTGAGCGTACACCTGGAGGATTTCCCGGCGGCGGATTTGACGATGATTGATAAACAGCTGGCCGAGGATAACCGGCTGGCGATGAAGGTATGCAGTCTGGGCAGGGCGGCGCGTAACAAATGCGGACTAAAAATTCGACAGCCCTTAGAGACCCTCTACGTCGGCGTCGCTAACGATTCTGAAGCGCGCTCGCTGGAAAGGGTCGCCCCGCTAATCCTTGAGGAATTGAACATTAAAGAACTAAAGATCGATACGCACGAAAAAGTGGCTGGTTTGGAAGTAGCCAACTTCGCCACGGCGGCCGAGACAGGCACCTGCGTAGGGGTTTCCACGTACATCACCGTTGAGCTTCAGGCGGAGGGCATCGCCCGTGAAATCGTCCACCGTTTACAGACGATGCGGCGCAACGCCGGCTACGAAATTGCCGACCACATTATTGTCTATCACGACGGCGACGCCTTCTTTATGCAGGCTCTTTCCGCTTTTGCCGACTATATCCGCCAGGAAACCCTCGCCGACGATATTGTGGAGGACATCCCTGACGACGTAGATTTAAAGGAAGAGCACAAGATTAGCGGCATCCGCCTGACGCTGGGGATAAAAAAAGTAAAATAAAAAGAGGGGGTGATAAGCCCCCTCTTTATTCACTTACTAGCTTGGTTATTTAGTGCGGGTTTTCGATGGGTGTTACCGTCGTCGTGTATTCCTTGTCACCGCGCCAGTATTTAATCTCCAATGGCTGTCCGATAGCGGATGAGTATAATATCTTCGTGAACTCGGCAATGGTGGTAACCTTTTGCCCCCCAATACTCACGACAACATCGTATTGCTGTAATCCAGCCTGGGCAGCCGGGCTGTTGGCAGTAATCTCGGTAATCAATACTCCTGTGTCCACGCTAAGGCTTAATTGCGTTATCGCTATCTGGTCGACGGTATAAAGCCTGACGCCGATGTAGGGTCGGACGACGTAGCCTTTATTGACCAAATCCTGAATAATGGGCAAAGCGGTGTTGATGCTGATGGCGTAGCCCATCCCCTCCACCCCCACGCTGGCTATTTTCGCGCTGGTAATGCCGATTACTTCGCCTTCCAGGTTGACCAGCGGGCCGCCGCTGTTGCCGGCATTTATCGCAGCGCTGGTTTCTAACAGGTCATAAAGCGTCTGGTCCTGGCTCATATCCAACTCGACTCCCTTGCGGCTGATAATGCCCTCGGTGGCGCGGGTGCCCTGTCCCAGCGCATTGCCGATGGCGATTACCCAGTCGCCGATGCGCATATGGCTGGAATCGCCCGTTTTTAGATACGGCAGGTTAGATGCGTGAATTTTGATAATCGCCAGGTCGTTCAATGAATCTGTGTAAACTTGACTGGGGTCAGCCTGGTACGTAACCCCGTCGTCGGTGGTAACGGTTATAGTCTTGGCGCCTTCGACAACGTGGTTGTTAGTGACGATAATGCCGCTCGGGTCGATAATCCAGCCGGAGCCGGCGCCTTCCTGGGTGTATTGCCGGTTAAAAATATCGTAGGCCGTAATTTGAGTATTAATCGCAACTACCGATGGTTTAACCAATGCCACCACATCGGCTAAATCAGGCAGCTGTGTTAATGACCCATCGCCGGCCGGCGGCGTCCAATTTTGAGTGATTGCCGTAGAAGCGGTAGTCGTTGTACTGGTGGTCGTGCCAGCAGCGCCGACGCAGCCAGTGAGCAGCGTTGCGCCCAGCGCCACTGCCATGACAAGAACGATGAGAAATGATTTTAAGTTTACTTTTTTCATATGTCTCTTATTCACCTCAATATATATAATACTAATCGATTGTTAAAATAATATGAAGTTACTTTTGTCACAAATAACAAAATAAAACCCCCTCCCCACCAGGGGGAAAAGGGGGTTTTATTATTCGTTTTCAGTTATAACTTATCTGTATTCGGCAGGCACTTCCGGCAAATCTTTTAACGCCTTTTTCACCAGGTCTTCGGGATAAGCGTAGTCCTGCAGTTTACCGGTGAGGTACTGCTCGTAAGCCGCCATGTCGAAATGGCCGTGGCCGCTGTGGTTGAACAGGATGACTTTCTTTTCGCCGGTTGCTTTGCACTTAAGAGCTTCGTCAATAGTGGCACGGATGGCGTGGCAGGTTTCCGGCGCGCTGATGATGCCCTCGGTGCGGGCAAAGGTGATGCCAGCTTCAAAGGTCGCCAGCTGTGGTACGGCTACCGCTTCCACGAAGCCGAGTTTATGCAGGTGGGAGATAAGTGGCGACATGCCGTGATAGCGCAAACCGCCGGCGTGTACGGGCGGCGGCATAAAACCGTGGCCCAGCGTGAACATCTTGGCAATAGGCGCCATACCGGCTACATCGCCGAGGTCGTAAGCATAAAGACCCTTGGTCAGCGTCGGGCAGCTTTCCGGCTCGACGTTGATGATACGCAGGTTCTTTTTCTTGCCGGACAATTTGTCTTTGGCGAACGGCAGGAACATGCCAGCGAAGTTAGAACCGCCGCCAACGCACCCGATGAGGATGTCGGGGTAGTCTCCAGCCATTTCCATTTGTTTCATGGCTTCCTGACCGATGACCGTCTGGTGCATTAAAACGTGGTTGAGCACGCTGCCAAGCGAATAATGGGTGTTCTTGGAAGTTACGCAATCCTCAACCGCCTCGCTGATGGCCAGCCCAAGACTGCCGGGGCAGTTCGGGTCGGCGGCTAAAGCGTCACGCCCGGATTTCGTGTCCTTGCTGGGACTGGCGACGCACTTAGCGCCCCAGGTCTCCATCATGATGCGGCGATAGGGCTTCTGGTTATAGCTGACTTTCACCATGTAGACCTTGAGTTCGAGGCCGAACAGGTTGCAGGCAAACGCCAACGAACTGCCCCACTGTCCCGCCCCGGTCTCGGTGGTCATGCGCTTGATGCCTTCTTTTTTGTTGTAGTAAGCCTGTGGTATCGCGGTGTTGGGTTTGTGGCTGCCGGGAGGAGATGTGCCTTCATATTTATAATAGATTTTAGCGGGTGTATCCAGGAACTTCTCCAGTCGATGCGCCCGGAACAGATTGGTAGGTCTCCAAAGTTTGTAGACCTCCTGTACCTCCTCCGGAATATCGATGTACCTTTCCTGGCTTACTTCCTGCTTAATCAACTCCATCGCGAAGAGGGGAGCCAGGTCGGCAGGCCCTAGCGGCTGTTTCGTACCGGGATGCAGATAGGGCGGCAACGGCACCGGCAGGTCAGGCTGGATGTTATACCATTGGGTTGGCATCTGCTTTTCATCGAGTATGAATTTTGTTTTTTCCATTTTTTCCTCCTAAATAAATACGTATTATATATTTGAACGGTACGGCACTACATATTTCATACCTCCCCGGTTTTTTTCTGAGTGTTTAATGCTTGTCTTACGCTGGTAATAAAAGATTTCAAGGTCGTCAGTGATTCGTCTTGTTCAATTAGTTCGATAAGTTTGCTCCCGATGATAACGCCATCGGCCAAAGCAGCCGTTTCCATAGCGTGCTCGATTTTAGAGATACCGAACCCCACGCAAAGCGGCAGGTCGGTTTTAGCCCGCACCCTTTTAACGAATCCTTTAAGCTCCGGCGACAGCGAATTTCTCGCGCCGGTAACGCCGGTCAAAGAAACCAGATAGATAAATCCCCGCGAGCGCGCCGCCACGGTACTGATTCTTTCATTGGTGCTGGTTGGCGCCAGGAGATATATCAAATCGAGGTTATTTTTATGGGTGACCTTTTCCAGTTCCAGACCCTCCTCCGGCGGCAAGTCAGGCACGATTAAGCCGTCAACGCCGGCTTTTACACAGGATTGGCAGAAAGCCTCTAAACCGTAGTTGAGTATCGGATTGTAATAAGTCATAAAGACCATCGGCGTCGTTATTGTTTCTCTGATAGTGGCGGCTATTTTTAAACAGACCTCCGGCGTGATACCCTTTTGCAGAGCCTGATAACTGGCTTTTTGTATCGTCGCGCCGTCGGCCATAGGATCTGAAAACGGTATGCCCAATTCAATAATGTCGCACCCGCCCTCCGCCAGCGCCGCGGCTATTTTTACCGTGGCTTTAGCGTCCGGATAGCCCGCGGTGACGTAGGCGATTAACGCTTTACGGCCTGGCTGAAAAACCGACGTTATTGCGCTCATGCTTCCATCCCTAATGCCTGCGTAACGATGCCCAAATCCTTATCCCCCCGCCCCGATAAATTCACGATAATGATTTTATCTTTGCTTAAATCTTTGGCCATTTTAACGGCGTAATATATGGCGTGGGAGGATTCCAGCGCCGGGATAATTCCCTCCGTATGGCAAAGCAACTTGAAACCCTCCAGAGCTTGGTTGTCGTCAACTGTAACGTAGGTGGCGCGCCCGCTGTCTTTATAAAAACTGTGCTCCGGCCCCACCCCCGGATAATCCAACCCCGCCGAAATGCTGTGGGTCTCCATAATTTGTCCGTGCTCGTCTTCCATCAAATAACTCTTGGTGCCGTGCAGCACCCCGACCTTACCCGTCGCCAGGGTTGCGGCGTGCTTGCCGGTCTTTAGTCCTTTGCCCCCCGCTTCCACCCCAATAAACTTAACATCTTTGTCGTTATAAAACGGATGGAATAAACCGATGCTGTTGCTCCCGCCGCCCACGCACGCCACGAGGTAATCAGGGAGTTTTTTGTAAGCGGACATTACCTGCGCCCGTGCTTCCCGCCCGATTATCGCCTGGAAGTCGCGCACTATCATCGGGTAGGGATGCGGCCCCACCACCGAACCCAGTGAGTAATGAGTATTTTGGACGTTGCTCACCCAGTCACGAATAGCTTCGTTGATGGCGTCTTTGAGTGTTTTACTGCCCGAATTTACCGGACGGACTTCAGCATTCATCAGTTTCATACGAACGACGTTCGGCGCTTGACGTTTAATGTCCTCCGATCCCATATAAACAACGCATTCCAGTCCGAGCATGGCGCAGACAGTTGCTGCCGCCACACCGTGCTGTCCCGCCCCAGTCTCCGCGATGATTCTGGTTTTACCCATGCGCTTAGCGAGTAAGCCCTGACCCAGCGCGTTATTAATTTTGTGCGCGCCGGTATGCGCCAGGTCTTCGCGCTTTAGTAAAATGGTCGCCCCGCCGGCTTTCTTGGAGAGCTGGGCGGCATAATAAAGCGGCGTCGGCCGGCCGATGTAATCTTTACAAAGCCGGTCGAACTGCTTTTGAAAGGCAGTATCAGCTAATGCGTCGGCATAGGCATTTTCCAGTTCCGCCAGCGCCGGCATGAGCGTTTCCGGCACGAACTTCCCTCCGTACTTACCAAAGTACCCGCTGACGTCAGGCCTGGCTGTCATCGGCTTCCCTCACGGCTTTAATAAACTTAACAATTTTTCTCATATCCTTTACACCTTTAGTTTCTACCCCGCTGGATACATCCACGCCCCAGGGCTTTAACGTCTTTATCGCCTGACCCACATTCCCCGGCTTAAGCCCGCCGGCGATGATGACCCGGCGGTGTTTAGCGACTATCGGTTTAGCCAGTTTCCAGGGGAATGGTTTGCCCGTACCGCCGTATTGCCCGTCAACCGCAGTATCGAGGAGAACCATATAGCGGCGGGTATAACGCAATTTTTTGCCGGCGGCGATTTTGGCGACGGTGATGTCCGCAGTCTCGTGGTTGATGTACCTGACGGCTTTAATAAACGGCCTCCCCAGTTCCTGGCAGTATTTCCAACTTTCGTCGCCGCTCAACTGAATCCAGTCCAGCCCGCAATTATCGGCGATTTTATTAACGTTGGCTATGGACATATTGACGAACACACCAACGGACTTCGCCCTGGCTTTATTTTTCTTTAGTGTAGAAGTTATCTGCGCTGCGACTTCCGGCGTGACCTGTCGCGGACTGGGCGCAAAAACCAGCCCGATAAAGTCCGCCCCGGCTTTTGCCGCACCCATGGCAATGTCTTCACTCCTTACGCCGCAGATTTTTATATAAGTCATGCCAGCAGTTCCTTCATCTTGGCGGGTATATCTTTCGCCGTCACCAGGGCTTCGCCGACCAGCACGGCGTTCACCTTACATTCCTTCATTTTCTTCATATCGTCCCGGCTGCTGATGCCGCTCTCGCTGACGACGATGTTTTCCGACGGTATCAGCATTTTCAAACGTCGCGTGGTATTGGTATCGACGTTAAAGGTGTTCAAATCCCGGTTATTGATACCAATTATTTCCGCACTCGCCAGCATCGCTTTGAATAGTTCTTCTTCGTTATGCACCTCGACGAGGCAATGTAAATTAAGACTTGCCGCCAGTGCTAAATAACTTGCTAAGAGTTTATCCGTTAATATGGCGGCTATCAGCAAAATAGCGTCGGCGCCGTAAGCAGCAGACTCGTAAATCTGGTATTCATCGAAAATAAAGTCTTTTCTCAAAATAGGAATATTTACCCTTTCCCTTATCTCGACCAGGTAATCTAATTTCCCTTGAAAATGCTTTTCTTCTGTCAATACCGATATCGCCGCGGCGCCATATTTTTCATAGGTTTGCGCCAGCTGTGCCGGGTTAAAATCGGGGCAAAGGATTCCTTTGGAAGGCGATGCTTTCTTTACCTCGGCGATGAGTTTGACGCTTTTACCCCGCAGCGCCGCCCCGAAATCCATCGGTTTCTGTTGCGCAATACGCTGTTTCAGGGCAGTCAGGGGCGTCCGGTTTTTCGCCAGGTTTAACGCCTCCCTTTTATCCCCCACGATTTTATCCAGTATTGTCGCAGTCATGTTATTTCAAATTCCGGCTTAAAGTAACCAGCCTTTCCAGTTTTCCCTTGGCTTTGCTACTGTCAATAGATTCTTGCGCCAGTTTCACGGCATCTTTAAAATTCTTAGCGGCATCACCAGCGATGAGTCCAGCGGCGGCGTTCATCACCACGATGTCGCGGAGGACGCTCTTTTCACCGCCCAGCACACGGGTGAGCAGCGATGCATTTTCCCGCGGCGTGCCGCCTTTTACTTCGCCGATTTCTGCTTTACTGAAACCGAAGTCTTTGGGCGTAACTTCATACGGCGCCGATAGTTTATCTTTAGTGATTTCCCAGATAATAGATTTACCGCTTATCGAAATTTCGTCCAACCCGTCCTTGCCGTACACCACTAATGCGTGCTTGATGCCCAGCCGTTTAAGGACAGCGGCTATTTTGGCGCCGAGGTCTTCACTCGGCACTCCGAGAAGGATGTATTCGACGTTAGCCGGATTGGTCAGCGGCCCCAAAATATTAAACAACGTGCGGATGCCGATTTCTTTGCGCACTGGCGCGGCATATCTCATGGCAGGATGGAATACCTGCGCAAACATAAAACCGATGCCGGCGTTTTCAATACACTCGGCTACACTGTCCGCGCTCAAGTCTATCTTTACTCCCAATGCCTCCAGAATATCCGCACTGCCGCACTGACTGGACATAGCGCGGTTGCCGTGCTTGGCCACTTTGAGCCCCGCCCCCGCCACCACAAACGCCGCCGCGGTGGAGATATTAAACGTCGCCGCCCCATCTCCCCCCGTCCCCACGATGTCTATGGCTGGCCCCTTAATCTTTACTGGGGTGGCTTTGGTACGCATAACACTGGCCAGACCGGCAATTTCGTCGGCAGTCTCGCCCTTGAGACGTAAAGCGGTCAGGAAGGCGCCGACCTGTGCCGGCGTTGCCTCCCCGCTCATGATTTCGCCCATCACAAAGTAGGCTTCTTCGTAGGTTAAATTCTTACCCGCCACCAGAGTTCCGATTGCTTCCTTAATCATTTGGCTTTCTCATCCTCAAAAAATTCTCCAGAATCCTTTTCCCTTCCCCCGTCATAATGCTTTCCGGGTGGAACTGCACGCCTTCCACCGGGAACCGGCGGTGGCGCAAGCCCATGATAATTTTATTTTCCGTTACGGCGCTGATGTCCAGACAGTCCGGTAGTTTTTCTCGCTGTACCGCCAGCGAGTGATACCGCACTGCCGCGAAGGGATTTTTAACACCCTGAAAGACCCCCTTTTCGTCGTGTTGAATCATCGAGGTTTTGCCGTGCTTTATCTCTCCGGCGTGGCTGACCTTGCCGCCGTAAGCCTGCCCGATGCACTGATGTCCCAGGCAAACCCCCAATATCGGCGTCCTCTCCCCAAACTTTAAAATTACGTCGTTGGAAATCCCCGCGTCCTCCGGCTTCCCGGGCCCGGGAGAAATAACGATTTTGGACGGCTTCATCTTTTCAATCTCACCGAGGGTTATCTTATCGTTGCGCGCCACCTTAACCTCCTCCCCCAGCTCGCTTAAGTACTGGTAGAGGTTGTAGGTGAAGCTGTCGTAATTATCAATCAGTAAAAGCATTAGCTCCCCTCCGCCTGAGCTATCGCTGTGAGTGTTGCCTGCATTTTATTAAGGCACTCGCGGTATTCGTTAGACGGGATTGAATCCGCCACGATGCCCGCCCCCGCCTGGACGTAAGCCGTTCCGTCCTTAATAACGATAGTGCGGATGGCGATGGCGGTGTCAATATTCCCGCTGAAATCGAAGTAGCCTACCGCTCCGGCGTAAGGCCCGCGCTTATCCGGCTCCAGTTCGGCGATGATTTCCATGGCGCGTATCTTGGGCGCGCCCGAGACCGTCCCCGCCGGGAAACAGGCGCGTAAAGCGTCGTACTGCGTTAGCCCCTCCCGCAATTTCCCCTGCACGTGCGAGACTAAATGCATCACGTGCGAATAACGCTCGATGTCCATGAATTGCGTTACCTGTACCGTGCCCGGCTCGCTGATGCGGCCCACGTCGTTGCGGGCGAGGTCTACCAGCATGACATGCTCGGCGCGTTCTTTTTCATCGTTCTTTAGTTCTTCTTCCAGAGCTTTGTCTTCGGCGTTATCTTTGCCCCGCGGACGCGTCCCGGCAATAGGGTGATTGCTGACGATGCCGTCCTCCACTCTGACCAAAAGCTCCGGCGACGCCCCGACGATGCAGATGTCGTCAAGGTGGAGGAAGTACATGTAAGGGGAGGGGTTGATTGACCGCAAGGCACGGTAGATGGCAAAGGGACTGGCTTTAGTCGCTTTGCTTAGTCTTAACGACGGCACGCCCTGGATAATGTCGCCGTCGTAGATATGTTTTTTCATTTTGGTAACGATTTGTTCATATTGCCCCTGCGTCAGGTTTTGGGAGGTTTTAGCGCCGTTTTTATTCCCAGCTAAAGCCTCTGGTTCGGTGACAGAATTTTTCAAACGGGCGACTAAATCGTTGATTTTGGCGATGGCTTGTTTATAGCTTTTTTCGATGTCGCCATCCAGATACGCATGCGCCACTACTTTAATCTTATGCGCCAAGTGGTCAAAGACGAGGAGCGTATCCGCCAGCATCAATCGAGATTCCGGCAGGTTCAGAAAGTCTTTGTCCGGCGACGGCAGTTTTTCAAAATATCGCGCCACCTCGTAGCTTAAGTAACCCACCATTCCCCCGTGAAAGCGCGGCAGTCCATCAACAGGAATCGGCTTGAATTTCTTAAACTCATCCTCCACCAAAAGCAGGGGGTCGCTGCCATCGGTCGTTAAAACCTTGGCCGGCTCCGTCCCCAAAAAGCTATAGCGCGCTAGTCTTTCGCCCCCCTCCACGCTTTCCAAAAGGAAGGAGTACTTCCCCTGCGCTATTTTGAGATACGCCGATACCGGCGTCTCCATGTCCGCGTTAATCTCGCGGTAGACCGGCAGCAGGTTGCCCTGGCTCTTTAGTTTTTTCGCTTCTTCCAGCGTCGGTTTATACATATTGTTCACTCTATCCTTCCTCGGAAGGACAAATAAAAAACCCCCGTCCCCAAAGGGGCGGAGGTTAATAGTTCCGCGGTGCCACCCTAATTGGTCCTTCAACATGGGAAGGACCATCTCTGCGAGTACAGTCCTTTATCCTTACGTATGGAAGGACTAGACGATACCCCGGGCTTCGTTAACGCTGCCCTTGCGTCCAGTCCTAATTACCTTGCGGTGTTCGGGTGGCGGCTCCCAGGTCCATTCAGTTCCAGCGCTGGCGTCGGACTCACACCTTACCCGACTCTCTGAAGCCCCGCTTTAAAACTTACTACTCCTGTTCAAAGCCTTTACATAATTCAGATGTATCTAATTTATCATGCTCTGGAGATTTTGTCAAGAGATAATATT
>CAIWTG010000215.1 GCA_903915565.1 uncultured Chloroflexota bacterium | reverse complement strand
TTTTCAGCAACGGGAAAAAACTGACCTTGGCTTTAGGGGCAATTTCGTGGAGGAGGGGGTTGGTTGCTTTAACGCCTCCGCCGGCAATAATCACCAGCTCGGTAAAATCGGGGAGTTCTTTAACGGCCGCCGCGATGGGCTGATAGTCATCGGCGGGAGCGGGCTGGTGGGCCGAACTTTTTTTACTGTTTTTCTTTTTCGGCTCAAAGCGCTCCAACAGCCCTTCGACGATAACAAGGCGTTTATCGGCGAGGAAGGGAACTGTATTGCATGCAGCGCGCAGCTGCTCTGGAGTGACTTTGGCGCCATCGAGCAAGGTAGTGTTGGGCATAAGGGCAGCGGGGTCCCCGGCGGATTTTCTAATGGCTGCCAGCGCCTGGCGGATAGAAAAATCGTCCTCGCCAATGAGTATATAAAGCAAAGGTTTTTCCCTCTTATAATCAGCGTTAAATTATTATAGCATATTGGGGAAAAGGGTGACTGGATTCCCGTTTGCACGGGAATGACGGGGGTATTTGACAAAAAATAGCTATTAACGAATAATCGTTAATGTGACTATTAACATTGGCATCATCGGGTTAGAACAAAGCGGCAAGACTACTGTATTCAACGCACTCACCAGCGGCAAGGCGGATACTACTACTCACAGCACCGTCGGGGCGGAGGCGCATATCGGGGTGGCACACGTGCCGGAACCGCGCCTCAAGGTACTCAATGAGATATTCCATCCGGCTAAAACTGTGTATCCGGAAGTAAAGTATTACGACGTCGCCGCCTCGGTGAAATCGCTGGCGAAGGATAAAGGAATCGGCGGGCAGCTGCTCAACCAGCTAAGCACCGTTGATACGCTCATCGGGGTGATACGCGCATTTAAAGACGAAAGCATTCCACATACCAGCGGCAGCATAGACATTAAGAGAGACATTGATGCGCTTAACCTGGAAATCATCTTCAGCGACCTGGCTATCATGGAGCGGCGGCTGGAGCGGCTGGAAGGCTCGATGAAAGCCGCCAAGCCCGGCGAACGCCCACCGCTACTGCAGGAAAAAGATGCGCTGCTCAAGATGAAGGCGGAGATGGAGAAGGATGTGCCGATACGGGCGCAGAGCTTCGACCAGAGCGCGCAGAAATACATCAGCAACTACCAGTTCCTTACCGCCAAGCCGCTGCTCATTGTGGTAAATATAGGTGAAGAGCAGCTTAAGGACACAGCAAAGCTGGAGGAAGAATACAACAAACAATTCTCGGGGCCGGGGTGCAGAGTCGCGGCAATGTGCGGCAAGCTGGAGATGGAACTGGCGCAGATGGGCGAAAAGGATGCAGAGGTTTTCCGCAAGGACTATGGACTAAGAGAAAGCGGGTTGGAACACACGATACGGGCTTCTTATGAGCTGTCCAACCTGATAACGTTCTTTACCGTCGGGCCGGACGAAGACCGCGCCTGGCCGATAAGGAACGGGCTCACCGCCCAGAAAGCTGCCGGGAAGATTCATACTGATTTTGAAAAAGGGTTTATCCGGGCGGAGACCATAAGCCTGGATGAACTGGTGAAGTGCGGCACCATGGCTGAAGCGAAAAAAAGAGGGGTACTGCGGGCGGAGGGGAAGGAATACATCGTCAAAGACGGGGACATCATCACGTTCCTGTTTAACGTTTAGGGTTTTTACGCACCAGGAGTTTCAATCCTTTTTCACCGGTTACAATCACATCTTCATCAGGGAGGATATCCCCTTCTTCCGAAACCGCTCCCCAAAGTTCACCGCGGATTTTCACCATACCCTCCGGCGAGAGTTTTCCCGCGGCTTCACCTTCGGCGCCAACCATTGACGTCTGCCCGATTTGTTGTTTCTTTTTCAAGATGCCCGTAGTAAAGATAAACAGCCAGGTGCCGAAGAGTCCCCACCCCACCATAACGCCAATAACGACACCGACATGCAGGTTAACGCCGAACGCCGGCAAAAGCCAGCGGCAGACAGCAAAGACAGCCAACTGCTCCAGCGCCATGCTGATAATCGCCAGGATAAGGCGGGTTAAGGTAAAGCTTTTAGTCATATTTGGTTATATTATAGCAATACCATGATATAAAATTGACGTTTTTGACTGTAATTCATTAAAAAAATCTTAATACTATATGTAGTTAGTCTTGACAAAACATAAAATAATGTGATATCTTTGAATTAGTAATAATGCCCCAAGTGTTTGTTGCTTTAACTTCCCATACGTAACAGAAATTAACTTTGTCTGCGCGTGTGCGTTTTTTTGTCTTGATATAGTGCTGCTGTAAAAAAAAGAGATTGCCATATCTATTCTTCTGACTGTCGTTGTCTTTCCAGTAGCACAAATCAAGGATATTGTCAAATATACTATTGGCCAAACCGATATTGATTCTTTGATGTTTGAGTTAAAAAAAGTTGATCCGGATTGCGTGGTAG
>CAIWTG010000214.1 GCA_903915565.1 uncultured Chloroflexota bacterium | reverse complement strand
TGCCAATGGCTAAACCGAAACTGGCAATCTACTGGTCGGCGGCTTGCGGCGGCTGCGATATGGCTATCCTCGATACCAACGAAAAAATCCTGGATATCGCCAATCTCTGCGACCTTGTCCTCTGGCCCATCGCCGCGGACTTTAAATACCAGAGCATTGAGGATATGAAGGACAAGGAAATTGACCTATGTCTCTGGAACGGTGCCATCCGCAACACCGAGCAGGAACACCTCGCCAAACTCCTCCGCGCCAAGTCCAAAGTGCTGGTCTCTTTTGGCGCCTGCGCTATCCTCGGCGGCATACCGGCGCTCGCTAACTTCACCACCCGCGACGAGATTCTGCAACGGGCTTATGTTGAAGCTGAATCCAACGCCAACGACGCTAAAACCCTGCCCCAGACTAAAACTACCGTCAAAGAGGGCGAGCTGGACCTCCCCGAATTATTCGATACTGTTAAAACGCTGGCGCAGGTGGTAGACGTGGAATACTATGTCCCCGGCTGCCCCCCACCCGTTGACATTATTTTAAAACTGGTTGATTTGTACGCGACCAATAAATTGCCCGAACCCGGCGCCATCCTCGCCGCCAATAAAACCTGTTGCGATGACTGCGACCGCATTAAAGAACAAAAGAAGGTCAAGAAATTTTATCGTCCCCATGAAATCATCACCGACCCCAAGAAGTGCCTTTTAGAGCAGGGCGTCATCTGCTGCGGTCCCGCCACGCGCGGCGGCTGTGGGATGCGCTGTGTTAAAGCCAATATGCCCTGCCGCGGCTGCTTCGGCCCGCCCGACGGTGTTTCCGACCAGGGCGCCAAAATGTTGAGCGCCATCGCCTCTATTTCTGAAGCTGAAACCCCGGAAGAAATTCAGAAAATGTTAGACGAAGTAGTTGACCCCGCGGGCACCTTCTACCGCTTCGGCATGGCTGACTCGATGTTAAAGAGAAAGAGACTCCACAAGAGTTAAGGAACTTAATATATGGCGAAAATTAGTATCGACCCGATTACCCGTCTTGAGGGACACGGCAAGATAGAGATATTCCTCAACGCCGCCGGCGACGTGGAAAACGCCTACCTCCAGATTCCCGAGCTGCGCGGCTTTGAAAAGTTCTGCGAGGGACGCCCCGTGGAAGAAATGCCCCGCATTGTTCCCCGTATCTGCGGCGTCTGCCCCGGCGCGCACCACATGGCGTCCGCTAAAACCACCGACGCTGTCTATCACGTTGACCCCCCACCCGCTGCCAAAAAACTCCGCGAGCTTTTCTACTGCGCCCACATGATTCACTCCCACATCGCCTGTTTTTACGCCCTCTCCGCCCCCGACTTCGTTCTCGGTCCCATGAGCGACCCCGCCAGCCGGAATATCCTCGGCGTGGTGGGCAAGGTCGGACTTAAAATCGGCGGCGAGGTTATCAAGCACCGCGCCTACGCCCAGCAAATCCAGGCCGCCATCGGCGGTAAAGCCACCCACCCCGTTTGCGGCATCCCCGGTGGTATGAGCAAAGCCATTAATGAGGAAGAGCGTAAGGACTTTGAAGAAAAAGCCAAATCCCTGGTGGACTTCTCCCAGTTCAGCCTCAAGCTTTTCAACGACGTTGTTTTAAGTAATAAAGAATACCTCGCCCTCGTTACCGGCCCTATCTACACCATGAAGAGCTATTACATGGGCATGGTGGACGCTAAGAACAAAGTGAATTTTTATGACGGCGACCTGCGCCTCGTTGACGAGGGCGGCAAAGAGGTCGTTAAGTTTAAAGTCGCCCAGTATCTCGACTATATTTCCGAACACACCGAGCCCTGGTCTTATATGAAATTCCCCTTCCTGAAAAAGGTTGGCTGGAAGGGCTTTGTGGAAGGCAAGGACAGCGGCATTTATCGCGTTAGCCCCCTCGCCCGCCTCAACGCCGCCGACGGCATGGCAACGCCGCTCGCCCAGGAGGCCTACGACCAGATGTATAAAACCCTCGGCGGTAAGCCGGTGCACGCCACCATGGCTTTCCACTGGGCGCGCCTCATCGAGCTGCTTTACGCCTCCGAACGATTGCTGGAGCTTTGCCGCGATAAAGAAATCACCAGCCCCGATGTCCGCACGATTCCCACCGCCACCCCTGATGAAGGCATCGGCGCGGTAGAAGCCCCGCGCGGCATCCTTATCCATCACTACAAGACCGATAAGAATGGTCTCATCCAAAAGGTGAACATGATTGTCGCTTCGGCGCACAACTACCCCGCCATGAACATCTCTATCAAGAAAGCCGCCCAGGGTCTCATCAAGAAAGGCACGCCGGCTTCCGAAGGACTGCTCAACATGGTGGAGATGGCTTTCCGCGCCTACGACCCCTGTATGGGCTGTGCCACGCACGCTCTCCCCGGCCAGATGCCCCTGGAAGTCCTTATCCGCGATGATAAAGGTGAAGTTATCCAGACGTTAAGTCGTGACTAATCTATGAACAAAAACAAACTTAAAACTTTAGTCCTTGGCCTTGGCAACCCCATCTTAAGCGACGACTCCGCCGGTTGCCGTGTGGCGATGGCTTTGCAGCAAAAACTGCACCGCCCGGACGTCGATATCAAAGAAGCCAGCATCGCCGGCTTGGACTTTCTAGATGAGCTTGCCGGCTACGACCGTACTATTATCATTGACGTTATCCAGACCGGTAAAGGTAAACCAGGTAAAATTTATCGCTTTGGCCCCGAGGTGCTGGCGGACACCCGTCACGCCGCCTCCCCCCACGACGTTAACCTTGCCACCGCTTTAGAACTTGGTAAAAGGCTTCACCTGCCCCTCCCCAAAGACATCACCATCTTCGCCATTGAAGCCGAAGATGTCATCTCCTTTAGCGAAGACTGCACCCCCGGCGTCGCCCGGGCCATCACCCAGTGCGTTGACCTTGTCCTCAAAGAACTCAACCTCGCCTCCTAACCCTCCCCCCTCTCATTGTAAAACCCTCTCCCAATCGTATATATTGAATGTAGATGAAATTTAAACTCGGCCCCTACCTCTGGAGCGCCTCCGTCATGATATTGGCGCTGGCGCTTTCTCTCTTTGTAGCCAAGAACCTCGGCCCTGCTTTTGAAATAGGCGGAGTGCCGTACCAGAGTTCTCCGCTCTGGTGGATTCTAATCTATTTTTTTGCCGCCGTCGTCGTTATTGCCGTCGTTCTTTTTTTCATACCTTTCCGATTCCTCAAATACATCTTCCGGTTCATCTTCGCCTTCATGTTTGCCTGGGGCGTCTTTATCGTCAGTTATTTGTTCTTGCCGGACTACGCCGCCTACACCTTGGCTGGCGTTTGTGGCCTCCTCTGGTTATTCTGGGCCAAGGTCTGGCTGCACGATTTGCTCCTGCTGGTAGCATTAGCCGCCGCCGGAGCGGTCTTCGGTTTCGTCTTCTCCCCCTGGACATTCATGATTTTCATGCTCATTATTGCTGTCTATGATTTTCTCGCGGTTCGCTTTGGCTTTATGGTCTGGATGGCGGATAAGCTTTCCGGCACCACCTCCCTCCCCGCCTTCGTCTTCCCTAAAAAATTTAGCGATATTAAACTCCCTCTTAATCAGGTGCAGGTCGGCGAGCTCAAGAATGAAGCCGCCGATAAACGCGAGCACACCATCCTCGGTGGTGGCGATATCGGTTTCCCCCTAATGCTTTCCGCCTCCGTTTACTTCGCCCACGGTATGAATGCCGCCATCCTTACCGGCGCCTTCGGCATTATCGGCCTAGTCGGCGCTTTCGTCATTCAGAAACTCTGGCTCAAGGGCAAGCCCATGCCCGCTTTACCCCCCATCGCCGTCATGTCCCTTATCGGATTTCTCATCGCCTCCAACTACCTTAGTCAGCCTTTATAATTGTTATGACCATTGATACCGATGCCTACTACCACAAGACAATCGACTTCCGCTTCTGGAAGCAGAGCCTCCAGTTCCGCACCTCTCAGCAGCTCTTTAGCGCCCACGCCATTGATGCCGGCACCAAACTCCTCCTGCGCACTATCGTCGAAGCCGCTTATCCCCCACCCCACCGCATCCTGGACGTCGGTTGCGGCTACGGACCCCTCGGCTTAACGCTTAAGAGCCTCTACCCCACATCCCTCATCCACCTCTTTGACCGCGACGCTTTAGCGATGGAATATTCTACACAAAACGCTGAACTCAATGGTTTCAAAGATATCGAAATCTACGGCAGCCTTAGTTATGACGATGTCAAGCGGAATGACTTCGACCTTATTGTCTCCAACATCCCCGACCACGCCGGCGATAAGGTTATCACCTGTCTTTTACAGGATGCGCGTTATTACTTGGCGCCCGGCGGTATGGCGGCAATCGTTGTGGTCACACCGCTGGAAAATCTGGTGGAAAAAACTTTGTCTGAAACCCCCAACGCTAAAGTGATATTAAAGCGCAGTCTGTCGCGCCACGTTGTTTTCCACTACCAGTTTGCCGACGTTCAAACTCCACCCCCTCCCACCCAAAATTCTCTGGAGCGCGACATCTACCGTCGCGATGACCTTACCATGGGTTTTGGAAAACTGGAGTACCAGATGCAGACCGCCGACGGATTACCGGAGTTCGACTCTTTAAGCTATGGCACAGAAATGCTGGTTAGCGCTTTAGGCGAGCTGAAGAGGAAGGAAATAAAGAACGCCGCTGTCCTTAACCCCGGTCAGGGCCATTTCGCCGTAGCGCTCTGGAAAATTCTCAAGCCCGAATCCATCACCCTCACCGACCGCGACCTGTTGGCTTTACGCTATACTCAACGCAACCTGATCCTGAACGGTTGTTCTCTAAACAATATTAGCCTTTTACATCAGGCTGGACTGAATCTCGAAAAGCATTTTGACTTCTTTATCGGCTCTTTACGCGACGACGAAAACCGCGAGGTTCACATTTTAGTTCTTAATCACCTGGCTCAACATTTAACCCCCGGCGGCACGATTATTTTATCCTCCGGATCCACCCCTATTACCCGCCTTGCCGACTATATTACGTCTCAAAAACTCCTCCGCATTAAAAGTCGGGAACGGCGGCGCGGCTTTAGCCTTCTTCTTCTTGAACACATTTAGTAATATCGTGATATAATGTCATTGATTAACTACTACGGAGGTATATTCATGAACGTTCTGTTTATTTCCGGCAGCCGCAACCGCGAGGGCCAAACCGCCCGCATTATCAAAGCCGTCCAGAAGGGCATCGCCGACGGCAAGGGAAATTCTGAAGTCATCTTCCTCACCGAGCTTAACCTGGAGCGCTGCCGCCAGTGCGACCCCGACGGCTGGGGACTCTGCCGTAAAGAGGGGCGCTGCATTATTGACGACGATTTAGCGTCCGTTATCGCTAAAGTCAAAGCCGCCGACGCTTTAGTCTTTGCCAACCCCGTTTACTTTGGCGACTTGAGTGAAAGCATGCGCTGCTTTACTGACCGTTTCCGCCGTACACTTTTTAAACCCGGCGCCGCGCCCCGCCCCGGCTTCCCTATGGGCGGCGGCACGTCTACAATAGGAATTTCTTATGCCGGCGGCAGTGGCAACGGCACTGTCTCTTCCTCCGCCACTTTAGAGCGCGTCCTCCAGACCTGCGGCCTTGATGTTGTGGACATGATTCAGGTCCGCCGCCAGAACATCGATATTAAAATTCCCATGCTGGAAATGGTCGGCAAATGGCTCACCACCAAACCCACCTCCGGCACCTGGCCGCCCCCGCCACCCGCTAAATAATCGCTTATCTAGTCTCCCTCTTTTGTAAAAGCCTGTCCTGAGCGAAGCCGAAGGAAGAGATAAAGAGAGTTTTTGCCCATTCCCCCTCCTTGTCAACGAGGAGGGGGAACTAAAGGGGGTAGAGTCACCCGCCCCCCCCAATTGACACCCTTCCTAATCTACGATAAAATATTATTGTTCAGAACAGGCCCTCATTGAGGAGAGCCGGGCTCAAGCAGCGGAGAATAAACCCGTGGGACTGACCGTCCTGCGGGTTTTTGTTATATAACACACGTAACGAGAATGACTATAGAAATAGATGAATTAGTATGCACAAAATTACAGCGGTGAAAAATGAGCGTGGTACGAAATATGTCAACCACTAAGACCAAAGCGGCGGCAACTTCTATTGCCTCTAACACCTTGCTGATTCTGCTTAAAATAGCTGCCGGCATTTTTACCGGTAGTATCAGCCTTATCGCCGAAGCCATCCACAGCACCATGGACCTCGCCGCCGCCGTCATTGCTTACTTTAGCGTCCGGGTGTCCGACAAACCTGCCGACGAACAACACCCCTTCGGTCACGGAAAATTCGAGAATATTAGTGGTGTTGCCGAGGGTCTGCTGATTTTTATCGCTGCTGGCATCATTATTTATGAAGCAATTCTCCGGCTGATTACCGGAGCCACTTTGGAATTTCTTGAGATAGGTCTTGGGATAATGGCTGTTTCCATCGTCGTAAACATACTTGTTTCCCGGTATTTACTAAAGGTTTCCCGCGCTACCGATTCACTGGCTCTCGAAGCTGATGCGCGTCACCTCACTACCGATATCATGACGATGGTAGGCGTGCTGATTGGGCTGGCTCTGGTACGGCTGACCGGCCTTACCATTTTTGACCCCATCACGGCCATACTGGTGGCTCTGCTAATTATGAAAACGGCTTTCGACATCACGAAGAAGTCTTTTGGAGGGTTGATTGATGTTAGCTTGCCAAAAGATGAAGAGGAAGTAATACTTGCCGTTATTAAAGAACACACCAGCCTGTTGACTGGTTTCCATGAAGTGCGCACCCGCAAGGCAGGTAGCCAGCGTTTCATTGACTTCCACCTGATGCTGCCTAAGAATATCACCCTGGAAGAAGCTCATAAGATGTGCGACCATCTGGAAGAAGATTTAAAAAGCAGGTTACCCAACTCTAATATTATTATTCATGTCGAACCCTGTGATGTAGAGTGTGGCCAGTGTAAAATTTCCGCTTGCAGCTTGAGAAAAAACACCTAGCTTGACGGTTAACTTGCCTTGAGGTCGTTCACTACTTCAGCCTCCGCCATTGACACCGATTGAACGGCGTTGTTGATTGAGTATATAATCTCTACAGATAATACCGGAATAATTTAAAGTGAGGTAATGGCATGGCTAAAAAATTTTATCGCAGCAAGTCTGATAGGAAACTCTTTGGCGTTTGCGGCGGCGTAGCGCAGTACTTTGATATTGATTCCACATTGGTTCGGGCACTGGCTATAGCTTCCATTTTCTTCGGTGCCCTCGGTATCGTGGTTTATCTTGTTTTAGCCCTGATTTCACCTTCAAAATAACCCCTGCGCCTGTACAATTTATTTATACACGCTTTAAGTAGTCAAGCGGAGGTTTTCGCATGTATAACATACCTAATATCGGTCCCCTGTCCATGGATAAAACCCATTTAAAGAAAGACGCTTTAGCCGGCGAGGTGGCTGTAGTGACTGGCGGCGCCGGCAACATCGGACTGGGCGTTGCCCGGAGTCTGGCCTGGCTGGGCACTAAAATAGTCATCGCCGATGTCACCGAGGAGCCCGGTAAGGCCGCCGAAGAACTGATAAATAGTGAGAATAAACCGGGGACGGCTCTCTTTGTAAAGACCGACGTTTCTGACGAAGCTTCGATGAAAGCTATGGCCAAACAGGCTTTCGATGCCTTCGGTAAGGTTGATATTTTAGTCAACAACGCTATGATAATGTCCCTCGGCGCTTCGGTTTTAAAATCCACCCTCTACCAGATGGACAAACAGTACGAGATAGCGGGGCGCGGTACGTTTCTCGGTATCCAGCTTTTCGTGCCCGGTATGCAGGAGCGGCATCACGGTGTGGTCACCTACATGTCTACCGCCTTTTGTGCCCCGATAGGATCCAGCAACTACTGCGCAGCCAAAGCCGTCGGCTCTTCGCTGATGAAGTCCCTGGCTAATGAACTTGGACCGGTAGAAAATACGGGTATTTCCGTGTTCACCTTTCTCCCGGCTGGCGTTGGCTTCCCCCGCAGCGTGCCCCCTCCCACCCCCGAGATGATGGAAGAATTTAAAAAGAGATTTAAAGATTTCAAGATGCCCGCCATGCCCGGCTATGAAGCGAATATCCCCTCTGAAGATGGCGGGGCGGCTTTAGCTTACTGCGTCGTCCACGCCAAAGAACTGCACGGTTCTGGTGTATTGGTCGGTCAGGCTTTACGTCAGATGGACTGGCCTTTCCCCAAACCGGAGACAGCTGCGAAGGTCGATTTCCAGCGCATCGACGATATGGCTTTAGGGATGTTGTTCTCTTTTGTGGGTCCCGGCTTCCCCGACCCTAAAGTGCCCCTGAAACCAATCGCACGCCAGTAAGGTGTCGATACTATTTAGGGGATGTTTGAAAAAGTCTTGGTAGGCCGTGCAGGATTCGAACCTGCGACCAATGGATTAAAAGTCCCATTGTTGTATTCAAAATTGCTTACCATGCTTACCATTTCTAAGGCTTGTTTTACTTTTTCGCTGGCAGGCCTTACACCGTGTCTAACCTGAGATAGATAAGCATGACTGACTCCTAGCTCTCTAGCCAATTGTCTTAGTGATTTCTTTTTCATTTCTTTATCTTGCGACCTCCTCCTGGTTTTCTTTGTCTGTTATAGTTCAATTCCAGCACCATCCAGTCCCTACCCCATTTCTTACCTTTAATTTTACCTTTAGCTAGCAGGCGCCTTATCTGACTCGTATCAAGACCTAGTTTTTCGGCTGCCTCATTAACACTGTACATGCTAATATTATACACGCTAGTAGGAATATTATCAAGGGGTAGAAATGGAAAAGTTTTATAGGAATTAGTAGTAATAGTAACTGGCTAATGTAGATGCTTGCAGACGGAACATATACCCTTAAATTTCTTGGTTCGAGCTAATATCTTCAGTGTTTCTATCAGTTCATAAGGAGTCGCTGAAGCAAAATCTTTTAATTCTTTAGAGCCGATTTCGGGTAACTCGGCAGAGAGGTGTACTTTAAAAAACTTCCAACCTGTATCCCAATATTTCTCAGACACTCTTTCAATGTTCGCCAAAACATGAGATTCAAGTTGTTTACGAGTTATACCATATCCGTAATCGCCGTTCACTATAGTGTACTGGAATATGTCGAATTGATTTCCTCTCATTGTTCTCTTGGTGACTTCCAACTCGGACAATAACGACGTAGCAATACTCGCCATTAGCTCCCAGTGTTCTTTTAATCCGACATCAGGGCCGATTTCTTTCATAATCTGATTCACCATAAGA
>CAIWTG010000213.1 GCA_903915565.1 uncultured Chloroflexota bacterium | reverse complement strand
GTGGCGGGTTTTGCCCCCAGCGAGGCCGACCGCCTGCGCCGGGCGTTCAGCCGCAAGCACAACGACGCGCTCATCGAGCAGTACTATCAAAAATTCCTCGTCGGGGCTAAGGCGCGCGGCGCCACTGCGGCCGAGGCGGAAAAAGTCTTTAAGAAATTCAACGGGCAGTACATGTTCCCGGAGTCGCACGCCTTTGCCTTCGGGGTGACGGCTTACCAGGCGTCGTGGCTCAAATATTACTATCCTCTGGAGTTCTTCGTGGCGATATTCAACCAGCAGCCGATGGGCTTTTATAATCTGGAGACGCTAAAGGAAGATGCTAAAAGGCACGGCATCAAGGCGCTGAACCCGGACATCAACTTGAGCAGTGATAAGTGCCTGATTGAAAACGGCGCTCTGCGTATCGGCTTCCTCAATGTGACCGGCCTGGGTAAAGCCTCCGCCGATGCTATCCTGGCGGGGCGGCAAAAGGGCGGCGACTTTAAGAGCATCGGGAAGTTTTTGGAGCGGACGGGCGTGCTGGAAGAAGTAGCGCTTAACCTGGCCTCCGCCGGAGCTTTTGACAGTCTGGAACCAAACCGGCGCAAGGTGAAATGGGAAATCGGCTTGAGATACCGCCCCATCAACACGCAATTGTCCCTCCCCCTGCCAGTGGAACAAGATATTGTGGAGCTGACCAGACCAACCAACTGGGAGAGTATGAAGGAAGAATATAACGTCCTTAACCTTTACCCCACCGGGCACGTCATGGCCCAAATGCGCCCGCGCTTTAACCGGGGCTTCTTTACCAGCCAGGATATTGAAAAGCTAAGCGACGGCGCTTTTATCACCACCGCCGGGCTGATTATCCGCCGGCAGCGCCCCCGCGGCAAGGTGGTCTTTATCACACTGGAGGATGAGTTCGGGCACATACCCTGCATGGTATTCGGCCCGACCTACGAGAAATACGAATACACTTTCCGGTCGCCGTTCATCATCATCGAGGGGAGGCTGACGCGGCGCGAAGGCACCTGCAACGTGGTCATCAACCAGGTGAAGCCGTTCAACGCGTTGGATAAAGTGCCGGCGTCCAAGGACTTTAGATAAAGTCTCGTATTTAGTGAGTAATTTGGTATAATATTATTGGTTACAAGGATAACCATTTATATGGGCAATTATTATTACCTTGCGATAATAGAGATAGTTCATGCAAAATCACTTCATGGATATGCACGAGCTATTAGGTGGATGCTTAACCATGAATTAAGCGTAGAACCTCAAAAATTCGGTCCACAAAAAGCCACCTTACTGGCTCGAGAACTCATGGCCATACATCAAAATAAGAAAAAATGGCGAGTACAGAATAACAGGACTGAAAACAAAGAAATAGCCGAAGAAGCTTATAACGAGATAGCTAATAAATATATTCGTAGAAACTTGAATATAGAAGACCTTTAGATAAGGCCTTAGGCTTTAGAAGCTTTTTTTATGTCGTTGTGGTATTCCTGTAAAGATTTGATTTCCGCCTGGCCCTGACGGTAAGCGGTAATACCTTTAACAGCGGCCCGCGCCGCGGCCAGGGTAGTGATATAGGGTACGCGGTACTTAATCGCCGCTTTGCGAATATACGAGTCGTCGTAATGGCTTAGCTTGCCGGCTGGGGTATTGATAACCAGTTGGATTTCCTGGTTTTTTATAGCATCGGTAATGTTGGGACGACCCTCATGTTCTTTGAGTATTTTCTCATTGGTAATGCCCTTGCCGGCTAAATAAGCGCCGGTGCCCTCGGTAGCTCTTATTTTAAAGCCCAGTTTAGCAAATCCTTCCGCCACCTCCACCGCTCCGGGGCGGTCAGTATCCGCTACCGTAATCAGTACTGTGCCTTCGGTGGGCAGACGGTTGATCGCCTCCTGCGCCTTCCAGTAAGCCATACCGAACGAATCGGCGATGCCAAGGACTTCACCAGTCGACTTCATTTCCGGCCGCAGGACAGGGTCGACTTCCGGGAACATGTTGAAGGGGAAGACCGACTCCTTTACGCCGTAATGCGGAATCTTCCAGTTTTTAAGCCCCATATCTTTGACTTTTTTCCCCATGATAATCTGGGTGGCCAGCCGCGCCATCTGGACGGAACAGACTTTAGAGACGATGGGGACGGTACGGGAGGCTCTGGGGTTGACCTCGATGACGTAGACGACGTCTTTGCAGAGGACGTATTGCACATTCATCAAACCCACCACTTTAAGCTCGATAGCGATGCGCCTAGTATATTCATTAATGGTATCAATGTGTTTTTTCGAAAGGCTGACCGGCGGCAATACACAGGCGGCGTCGCCGGAATGAACGCCGGCGTATTCAATATGTTCCATGATGGCGGGGATAAAAACATCCTTGCCGTCGGAGATTGCATCCGCCTCGATTTCGATAGAGTTTTCCAGATAACGTTCAATGAGGAGGGGTTTATCCGGCGTAATCGTCACTGCGGCGCTCACGTAATGTTTCAATTCTTCTTCATCGTGGATAATTTCCATGCCGCGTCCGCCGAGAACATAAGACGGACGCACGATGAGCGGATAGCCGATGCGACGGGACACAACCAGCGCCTGGTCGAGGCTGTAGGCAGTGCCGGACTCCGGCTGCGGGATGCCGTGTTTCTTCATCACTTCACCAAAGCGCCCTCTATCCGAGGCGATATCTATGGAGTTGACGGACGTACCGAGTATCGTAACACCATATTTTTCCAGCTCCGCCGAGATGTTCAGTGGGGTCTGTCCGCCGAACTGCACGATAATCCCCAGCGGCTTTTCTCTTTCGTAAATGTGTAAAACATCCTCGACGGTCAGCGGCTCGAAGTAAAGTTTATTAGAAGTATCGAAGTCGGTAGAGACCGTTTCCGGATTGCAGTTAATCATCAGGGTTTCGTAGCCCTCGTCTCTCAAAGCGAAGGCGGCGTGGACGCAGCAGTAGTCGAATTCAATGCCCTGCCCGATACGGATAGGTCCGCTGCCCACGACGATAACCTTTTTGTTCTGTGTCGGCTGGGCTTCGTCTTCTAGTTCGTAGGCACTGTAATAATAAGGCGTAGCAGCATCGAACTCGGCGGCGCAGGTATCCACCATTTTATAGACCGGCGAGATATTCCATTCTTTACGCAGCCGCCAGACCTGGTCGAAAGATTTTTTAGTTAAAACAGCAATCTGTTCATCGATAAAGCCCAGCCGCTTGGCGTCGAGCATAATTTCCGGAGTCATCTTTTTTGATTTAAGCGTCTTTTCCATGGCGACGATGTTTTGCATCTTGTCAATGAACCAGATGTCTATTTTGGTGTGGTCGGCGATCGCTTCGGGAGTGATGCCCCTTCTTAACGCCGCCATAATCGCCCAAACTCTTAGCTCGTTAGCGAACAGCGGATACGAATGCATGTCGTCGGCCAACTTCCAATCGGGATTTTCCCAGAGAAGCGAGCGTTTATTGAATTCCAGCGAGCGCACCGCTTTTTGCAGAGCCGCCTCAAAACAGCGGTCTATCGCCATAACCTCACCGGTGGCTTTCATCTGTGTGCCGAGGGCAGGATTGCTGTCGGCGAATTTATCAAAAGGCCAGCGCGGAATCTTCACAACCACGTAGTCCAGCGCCGGTTCGAAGCAAGCCATGGTCTTGCCGGTAACCTGATTAGGTATTTCATCCAGCCGCTTGCCCACGGCTATTTTGGAAGCGACGCGCGCGATGGGGTAACCGGTGGCTTTACTGGCGAGGGCGGAGGAACGGCTGACGCGAGGATTAACCTCAATCACATAGTAATTTTCACTCTTCGGGTCGAGGGCGAACTGAACGTTGCAGCCGCCTTCAATGCCCAAAGCGCGGATAATTTTAAGACTGGCGGTGCGTAGCATCTGATATTCTTTATTGGTGAGGGTCTGACTGGGGGCGATAACGATGCTATCACCGGTATGCACGCCCATGGGGTCGAAGTTTTCCATGTTGCAGACGGTGATGCAGTTATCGGCGCCGTCACGCATCACCTCGTACTCAATTTCTTTCCAGCCGGCGACGGATTTTTCCAGCAGCACTTGATGGATGGGGCTCGTGGACAATCCTTTAGAGACCACCATCTCCAGCTCCTCCAAGTTATTTGCCACACCGCTGCCGGTGCCGCCCAGCGTAAAGGCAGGGCGGATGATGAGAGGGAGACCAATCTTCTTGGCCACTTTACGCGCTTCTTCCAAAGTGTTGACGCTCTGGCTGTCCGGTACAGGCTCGCCGATGCTAATCAATAATTCCTTAAAAAGTTCGCGGTCTTCCGCCTGGCGGATAGTCTGAATGGGCGTGCCCAAACTTTTTACTTTATATTTCTCTAAAACGCCGGCGTCGGCCAGCTCTACTGCCAGGTTAAGGCCGGTTTGCCCGCCGAGGGTTGGCAGTAATCCATCCGGACGTTCTTTTTCAATAATGCGCGTTAAAGTATCCAGAGTCAGAGGTTCGATATAGACAATATCGGCGATGCCTTCATCAGTCATAATGGTGGCCGGGTTGGAGTTAACCAGAACGGAGATAATGCCTTCTTCCCGCATGGCTTTACAGGCCTGCGTACCGGCGTAGTCGAACTCCGCTGCCTGCCCGATGATGATGGGGCCGGAACCGATAATTAAGACTTTCTTGGGTTTCAAGATTTTTTCTCTTTCGACTTTTTAATCATTGCCATAAACCTATCAAAGAGGTAGGTGCTGTCCCATGGACCGGGTGAAGACTCGGAGTGGTACTGAATGGCAAAGATGGGCAGCTCTTTATGCCGCAGCCCCTCCACCGTGCCGTCGTTAAGGTTAATATGTGTCACTTCCAACCCGTCTTTGAGGGTAGCAGCATCAACAGCATAGCCGTGGTTTTGCGCGGTGATGTAGACCCGCCCGGTAGCCAGCTCGCGCACCGGGTGGTTGCCGCCACGGTGCCCAAACTTTAGTTTATAGTTGCGGCCGCCAAAAGCCCTGGCGATTAGCTGATTCCCAAGGCAAATACCCATAACAGGTTTTTTATCAATATACTGCTTGATATTTTCAACAATATAATCCAGCAGCTCGGGGTCGCCGGGGCCGGGGGATAGCAAAATACCGTCGGGCTTTAGCGCCAGGACTTCTTTTGCCGGTGTTGTGCACGGCACCACAGTAACATCGCAGCCCAGACCGTTAAGGATACGGATAATGTTGTATTTAAGACCGCAATCCAGCGCTACGACGTGATATACCGCCGCGGGTTTGGTGGTCTTCCATTTGTAAGAGGATTTTGTAGTAACCTTTTTTACAAAGTCGATTGAACCATAGTCGGGGGCTTTTTTAAGTTCTGCCTGGGCTTGCTTTGGGGTTTTATCACTGGTGATGATACCCATCATTACCCCGTGCAAGCGAAGCCGACGGGTAATAGCGCGGGTATCCAAACCGTAAATACCGGAGGTATTATTTCTTTTCAGGTACTGGTGCAGTGTTTCTTTATTCAGGTAGTGACTCGGTTGCAGGCACTGCTCTCGTACCACGAAGCCGCTTACCCGAATTTTTGACGACTCGATATCCTGTTCATTAATGCCGTAGTTACCGATAAGAGGATAAGTGGGGATTAATATCTGGCCGGCATAAGAGGGGTCGGTGAGCATTTCCTGGTAGCCGACCATACTGGTGCAAAAAACAACCTCGCCAATAGCATCGCCCAAGCCACCAAAAGCATAGCCCTGATGTACCGAACCGTCTGCCAGGACTAAAATTGCTTTTTTATCCATGATTGAAACGCTGCTGAATCAAATAATTTTAACACAAACCCCTCTAACGCGTATATACTACGCACATTATTTAATGGGATTTCGTTGAAATTGATTGCATAAAATAATAGAGGGGAGACCGCCATCTCCCCTCTATCACTCACGCCTCCGGGCGTGAAGGAAAGAAAAATGAATAGAAAAATGCTATTACAAGTGATTCGTTCCTTGCACTTTAGATAGCCGCCTCATTCCTGTCGCCGGTACGGACGCGTACGGCCATTTCTACCGGCAGGACGAATATCTTGCCGTCACCGGCATCACCGGTGCGGGCGCTCCTGACTATCGCGTCAATAACCGGGGCAACATCTTCGTCCAGTACCACCAGCTCAATCTTTAGCTTGGGCAACAGGTCAACGCGGTACTCGCCCACCCTCCACTGGAGAGTAAGACCTTTTTGTTTGCCCCGGCCACTGACCTCGCTGACGGTCATGCCAAAGTAGCTTTTTTCCTCAAGCGCTTTCTTAACGGCGTCTAGTCTTTCTTCACGGATAATCGCTTCTATCTTTTTCATCGGAGAAAACCTCCGTAAGCCCTTTCACCATGTTGAGAAATGTCGAGCCCGACCGTTTCCTCTACCTGCCCGACCCTGAATCCCATTACCTTATCAACGAGCTTGCCAAGCACCATGGTCATCACGAAAGCAAACCCGCCAACCGATAGGACGCCTACCAGTTGCTTTAATAGCTGCATCCAGTTGCCCATGATAGCCCCGTCGGCGCCGGCGGCATTGACCGATACCGTAGCGAAAATACCGGTGGCTAAAGCGCCCCAGATGCCGCCCAAACCGTGACAGGCAAAGACATCGAGAGAGTCATCAACGCCGCGCTTAATTTTAAGCAGCACCATGCCGTAGTAGGAAATAACGGCGGCAATCGCGCCGATAGCAATGCCCGCTATCGGTGTTACAAACCCGGCAGCAGGAGTAATGGCTACCAGTCCCACCACCGCGCCGGTAACCGTACCCAGGACGGTTGGGCGTTTATGTATCCAGCTTATAATCATCCAGGTGAAAGCCGCCGCGGCCGCTGCCGTATTAGTAGCGACAAAGGCGCTGGAAGCCAGCCCTCCGGACGTCAATGCACTGCCGGCATTAAAGCCGAACCAGCCGAACCAGAGCAAGCCAGCGCCCAGCACGACCATTGGGATATTGTTAGGTTCCATGGCATCGTTGGGGAAACCCCGTCGCCGCCCCAATAACATCACCAATGCCAGCGCCGAAACGCCGGCGTTAATATGCACCACCGTACCACCGGCAAAATCCAGAACGCCGAACTTAGCTAACCACCCGCCGCTGCCCCAAACCCAGTGTGCCGTAGGTAGATAAACAATGGCCAGCCAGAGGACGGAAAAAACCAGCAGTGAACCGAATTTAACTCTTTCTACTATAGCGCCGGTAAACAGGGCAACCGTGATTATAGCGAACATCGCCTGGAAAATCATAAAAGCCAGGTGGGGCGTAGTAGAGGCATATATCGAAGATGGGTCCTGCCCCACGTTATTTAAGGCGAGGTAGTTAAAACCGCCGATAATCCCGGCATGGTCGGTGCCGAAAGCCAAACTGTAACCGAAGAGCACCCACAGCAACCCCACCAATCCCAGACAGGCAAAACTCATCATGATGGTAGAGAGGACATTTTTCCTCCGTACCATGCCGCCGTAAAACAACGCCAGTCCGGGGGTCATCAGCATTACCATTGCAGAAGACATCAACAACCAAGCGGTGTCACCCGTATTGATAGGCATCCTTAACCCTCCTAAATGGTCCAGATGCCTCCATTTTATTAAGTTAAGGTTACATGAGCATTACAGGAACGTTACGTTTATGTTACAGCGCCGATTTGTTTTGTGACTTTAGTAGCAGACGGAATAATGTAGAGTAATATAATTAAGGTATACATTTATTGGGAGGTGGGTTATGAAAATCAGCGCCAGAAACGTTTTAAAAGGCAAAGTAAAACAGGTTACTCCGGGTGCGGTCAATTCGGAAATCATCGTGGAAATTCCGGGCGGGGTGGAGATGGTATCTATCATTACCAAAGCATCGGCGGAAAAACTTGGGCTCAAAGCCGGCAAAGAAGTCTACGCCATCGTGAAAGCTTCCAGTGTAATGATAGGAATTGACTAAAAACAAAAACGCCGGCGGGAGTTTTTAGTACTCCCGCCGTATTTGCGTTTAAAGTCTAATATGGTTATTACTATTATTCGCCACTGGTGAGGGGTATGTAAATTCCACCCTTAAGAATCACATATCTTAGCGATAACCCTCCGAGAATTTCGGTGACCACCGCCGTCAGTATCAGCGCCGTTGAAGTGCTTTCAGTAAAATAGGTGCCGATTGAAATCCCCAGCGGAATTACCACACCCAAAACGACTACACCAATCCAGAAAACGGCGGCGATACTGCCTCCGAGCAACCTGACTACCGCTTCCTTGGCAGCGTTGCTGCTATAGGTAGCGTTCCATAAATAAACGATCAGGATTACGGCGAAGGCGATTAAGGTTATCCGGGTGATATTTTCAATCGCCGCAACCTGGTCTCCTCCCAGGCTGATGCCCATTAAAATGGCTAATCCGCCGGAGAAACCGCAAACAACAAAGAGGATAGGTAAAATCGCCGAATTCCAGAGTTTAATAGCGCTGACATAGCTGACGGCAAAGCCGGTATAAATCGATTGGGCGAAAGCGAAGATACCGCCAAGTATCTTAAAGACAGCTATGGCAGTTGTAGCGTTCGGAACCCACTGGGCGAGGATGATGGCGATTATTGCGAAACCGGCGTAGAGGAAAATGAAGATGAAGCCGCGGGATATCCATGATGTCTTTGGCTTCATCAACATGCGCCAGAATTGGGCAGGCTGGCCCAGGTGTATCATGTAGGAGAGTCCCATGAGACCCGAAATTAACACGGCGATGAACATGCCCAATATACTATTAAAGTAAG
>CAIWTG010000212.1 GCA_903915565.1 uncultured Chloroflexota bacterium | reverse complement strand
TGGAACATGCACATTGAGGTTATCACCAATATCGTCCCGACCATGAACGATGATGCTGCACAGTTGGAGGGATTGGCGCACTGGATATATAGTGAGTTGGGCGAACTGACTCCCTGGCACGTAACGCGTTTTTATCCGCATCACCATTTAACGCATTTACCGCCAACGCCGCTGGAGAGTATTGAAAAAGCCGCGGCGATTGGCCACAAAGTGGGTCTCAAGTTCGTTTATGCCGGTAACGTGCCCGGCCATGAAAGCGAAAGCACGCGATGCTATAATTGCGGCAAACTAGTAGTGCAGCGGGTGGGCTATCAAACCGAAGTCATTGGGCTGGATGGATCTAAATGCCGTTATTGCGGGGCGGACCTGAACTTCCGCCCCAATAACCCCCCGGGAGGCGCTTAATGATAAGAGAAGCAGTTGTTGCCGGGTATTTCTATCCCGGTTCGGCCAAAGAGCTTAAGGCCACGTTGGCCAAATATATCGATAAGTCCGCGCTCAAAGAAGAGGTAGTGGGACTGCTGATGCCACATGCCGGCTATCAGTACTCCGGCGCGGTAGCCGGGGCTGCGATCTCCCGGGTCAAGTTTAAGGATACCTTTATCATCATCGGGCCTTCCCATTCGGGTCTGGGACAACCCTATAGCATAATGCCGGAGGGCACGTGGCAAACGCCGCTGGGAGAGGTTGAAGTGGATGCGGAGCTGGCCCAAAAAATCATCGAGCTTTCCAAATACGCGGAAGCGGACTATGCCGCCCACGAAAACGAGCATGCCGTCGAGGTGCAAATTCCGTTCCTGCAATATATCAAACCGGATGTTAAGATAGTGCCTATCATCCTGGCCGGAACATCGGCGGATATCTATAAAGAAATCGGGCACGCCATCGCTAAAGCAATCGTCACCCTAAAGCGGGGGGTGGTTATCCTAGCCAGCGGGGACATGACGCATTATGAGCCGGCGGAAACCGCGCGAGACAAGGACATGAAAGCGGTGGAGGCGATGCTGGCTTTAGATGAAGATGAACTGACCCGACGGTATAAGAACCTGCGGATGACAATCTGCGCCCACGGCCCGGTAGTCACCCTCATCACGGCGGCTAAAGATTTGGGGGCAACCAGCGCGGAACTGGTAAAATACCAGAACAGCGGCGACGATACCGGCGACTATTCGTCGGTAGTTGGATACGCGGGCGTAATCTTTAAAAAGGGAGGGACGTAAATGCACCCTATTATAGAACTGGCTAAAGCGGCCGTGGAGGCTTATACCCGAGAGCATAAGAAAATAGCGGCGCCTAAAAATCTCACCCCGGAGATGCAGCAAAAAGCGGGTGTCTTTGTTTCCATCCATAAGCTGGGCGATTTGCGCGGCTGTATCGGCACGTTTGAGCCTAATGAAAAGAACGTGGCGGAAGAGGTCATCGCCAACGCGATTAGCTCCTCTACCCACGACCCGCGTTTTGAACCCGTCGAAGCAGAAGAGCTTAAAGACCTCGATTACAGTGTAGATATTTTGACGTCGCCGGAACCGGTGCAAGACGAAAGCCAACTCGACCCCAAGAAGTACGGCGTAATTGTGGAGTCGGGGTGGCGGCGGGGTTTATTGCTGCC
>CAIWTG010000211.1 GCA_903915565.1 uncultured Chloroflexota bacterium | reverse complement strand
ACCTACTCAAGATTTTTTACTTATTGACCAAATAGACCCTAAAATTATTAGCCCTAACATGAGATATTGGACAACTCTCCACCCGAAGTAAAGACCAATACCCGCTATAACGGCGAAAATAATCACCATGATTCCCACCCATTTATTTTTACCCAACTAATGCCTCCTTATAAGAGATTGCATTACAATTATTTATTTAGTTCTTTTCTACTTCCCCACAGGTTCTCTATATTCGCAGTTGGGGCAGAGGTAGTGGTTTATAAAAACTCCCTAATATAAAACTCTATCGTCGCCAACGCGTTTGGTAATTTTTTCTCTATCTAAATACTCCAGTAAAGCCTGGACATATTTGCGGGAGGAGCCAAACATATCCCGCACCTCGCCCAGGGTTATTTTACCGCTCTTTTTAAGCTGCGCGGTGATTTTGGACTTCATCTCGTCGTAGGCTTTAGAAGAAAAAACGATAGCGTCGCTGACCTTAACGACCTTGCCCTGCGCGATGAGGATGTTGAGCAAATCCGGCTCGGGGATAAGGTCGGAGGGCGGGGAAAAGGGGCCGGCGTCTAAAGACTTCAAAAAGGCGTCAATTTTTCCCTGCTGGGCGGGGGTTAGTTTGAGGGTGTGAGTAGGAAGGCGGAGGTGTCCCCCCTCCTCCACCAAAGCACCCTGGTTAATCAGGCTTTCCAAAGCCAGATTGATATAATTGCCCAACTTTAAGCGCGCGGCGAACTCGGCGCGGGGCATGCCAGGTCGGGCGGGGTATTTTTTATGATATTCGGCTAAAGCGGCGAGGGCTTTATCGGTCAGGTTTTTCCAGCCGGCAGCGGTAAAAAGCAATTTCTTCTCCCCTTCACCTAAAGCGAAAACGCGCCCCTCCCCCACTAAAGCGTCCAAAGCGGGGGCGAGTTCGGCGGGGGGAATATTGGCCTGGGCGCCTAAAGCGTTATATTCCAGCGGCTGTTTGGTTTCCAACAACGACAAAATAACTTCGGCGGCGGTGCCGCTTTCCTTTACTTTTAGTTTTTCAATGACGTCCGGCCTGAAACGGCGGAGCCGGCGGGCATGAGCGTCAACGATTTCCCCGCCGCCTAAAGTCTCCATCGGCGAACGTATAATAAAGCGGTCGCCGCTCAACATCGCCAGCGGCTTTTCCAGCGTCAATTGCGCCCAGGTCGTGGCACCCGGCTCCAGGGCTTCGCTCTCCAAAAGGCGCACTTTAGCCATCGCTTCCGCCGCTAGGGTATGAAAGCTGACCTCGGCGCCGTGCTTGATGCCGCGCTTCAGGTAGTCAATCAGTTTCAGCCGCACGGTAACTAAAGCGGTGCCGGTAAGCCAGCCGGGGCGGGTAACGACGTCGCCGCGGGTGAGCTGGGCGGTTTCAATGCCCACCAGGTTTGCCGCCACACGGTTGCCGGGAGTGGCGGTATCTATTTTAGCTTTATGGGTCTGGAGGGCGCGGATGCGGGACTTAAGACCGGACGGGACGATTTCTACCTCCTGCCCTACCGTTAAAGAGCCGTCAATGAGAGTGCCGGTGACCACCGTGCCGGCGCCCGCAATCGTGAAAATCCTATCGATGGGGAGTCGGGGGTGAAAAGTGTCCTTCTTCGGTTCGGTTTTATCCAGCTGGGCATCAAGGACGGATAAAAGCTCGGGGACGCCTGCGCCGGTTAACGACGAGACGGCAACGATGGGCGACCCGGTAATAGTGGTAGGGGCGATAAGCTCTTCTACTTCCATCTTAACGAGGGCGAGCATTTCTTCGTCGACGAGGTCTTTTTTAGTAATAGCGACCACACCGTGCTTGACGCCGATTAAGTCCATAATGGCGAGGTGCTCGCGGGTCTGGGGCATAATACCCTCGTTGGCGGCGACAATCAATAAAGCGAGGTCAATGCCGCCGACGCCCGCCAGCATGTTCTTCACAAAGCGCTCGTGGCCAGGTACATCAACGATGCCCACTTCCCTGCCGCTGGGGAGCTTGAGCCAGGCGAAACCAAGGTCGATGGTCATGCCCCGCTCTTTTTCCTCCCGCAGGCGATCGGGGTCAATGCCGGTGAGGGCTTTCACCAGTAGCGACTTGCCGTGGTCAATATGGCCGGCGGTACCTAATACAAACATTTCGTTTATTCTTCTTTTTATTTTATATCGTGTCACAGGCGTCCCTGCCTGAGAAAACTAGCATCAACTAAGCCCCTCAAAGTAAAGCCATTTATAGGACTCCGGCTTGTCTACTATTCCGGCTTTTACAGGATTATAAATAATGTAGTCCAAAATATCAGACAAATCGTCTTCATCTCTAATTATCCGGTCATAGTTTTCACCAAGCCAAATGCTTCCCTCTTGCTTCGATGTTCTTTGTATTCTATTCGCAGCATAGCTTTTAATACTATGCATTATTCGGGAGAGACTAAAGTAGTTTCCCGGAGATTCCTCCAACGGCTGTAATATTATATGAACATGAGTTTTCATCACAACACAGGCATATAACTTGTACTTTTTATCGGAGTGATACTTTATAGCTGATAAAGTAATGTTTTTATCTCCATCCGTCAATTCGTAATTCGCGGCTGTGCTGAATGTGATGAAATAAGCATTACCCGGGCTTTCCCAATGAGGTAAATTCCGTTTATGAACCCTGAATTTATTTACCGGCTTTAAGCCGGAGTTCGGCTTCATTTCACTTCCTTGCGTTTGCAGCTTCCGCTCATCACGGGCAGAGACGCCCGTGCTACGTTTATTATACGGGCAGAGACGCCCGTGCTACGTGGGTTTTGGCTTAGTGGTGGAAAAGGCGGAGGTTGGAGAAAGCCATTACCATGCCGTAATCATCGCAGGCTTTAATGACGTCGACATCACGGATGGAGCCGCCAGGCTGAAGGATGTAGGTCACGCCGCTTTCATAAGCGCGGTCGATGGTATCGCGGAAGGGTATCATACCGTCGGAGGAGAGGGAAACGCCCTTAAGCTTTTTGAGCCAGTCCTTCTTTTGCTCCCAGGTCAACTGCTTCGGCACTTTAACCATGGCCGACTCCATCGTCTCGATTTCAAATTTGTTCAGCCGCTCCTGCAGGTATAAATCAATAGCGTTGTTTTTATCCGCGCGGGAAACGCCCGGCTTGAACTTTATGTCAAGGATAGTGGAGTGCTGCCTTAAGAACCAGCGGTCGGCTTTTTCCGCCGCCAGGCGCGTGCAGTGGATACGCGATTGCTGCCCCGCCCCAATACCGATAGCCTGCCCGTCCACGGCAAAGCCGATGGTGTTGGACTGGGTATACTTGATAGCGGT
>CAIWTG010000210.1 GCA_903915565.1 uncultured Chloroflexota bacterium | reverse complement strand
TTAATATGCTATTTTTATCAATACATATCACAAATCAGGGAGATTATATGAATTGGAAGAAGCATAAACTATTCTGGAAATTACACTGGATTAAAATCCTCATCATCGCTACCGTAATCGCGTTAGTCGGTTCCCTGGTCGTCTTTGTGACCATGGGTGTGCGCGCCTGGAATGAATCCGAATCCTACCTGCGCCAATCACAGCTGGCAATGATGCCCCTGCAGATGTATATGTGGCTAATCATGGGGTTAGTGCAGGGCGTCACCTTTACATATATGTATTACTGGATGTTCTTTAAAAAGGGTTCGCAGTCATTCACCCAGCATAAGAAAAAATCCATCTCCGGAGATGAAATCGGTATTACCTGGAATGACGTCATCGGCATGGATGAGGCAAAAGAAGAAGCCCTGGAAGTAGTGAAATTGATCAAGGACCGCGCGTCACTTCAGCGCATCGGCGGAAAGATCTTACGCGGCATCCTCATGCTCGGGCCGCCGGGCTGCGGTAAAACATACTTAGCCAAGGCCATCGCCACCGAAGCCAAGATCCCTTTTATCTCCATGTCCGGTTCGGAATTCGTGGAGATGTTCGTCGGCGTGGGGGCAGGACGGATCCGCAACCTCTTTAAACAGGCGCGCCAGCACGCCGAATATGAAGGCGGCTGCATAATTTTTATTGACGAAATTGACGCTGTCGGCGCCCAGCGGGCGATGGACCGCGGCTTTGGCGGGACGACCGAACATAATACCACCTTAAACCAGCTTCTGGTAGAAATGGACGGCCTCAAAGAAAAAGACCTTAACATCATCATTATCGGCGCCACTAACGCCCCGGAGCATGTTTTGGATAAGGCACTCGTGCGGCCCGGGAGATTTGACCGCAAGATCCACGTGGATATGCCGAATTTATCCGACCGTGAAAAACTCTTCGCCTATTACCTCAAGAGCGTCAAGTACGATTCTAGTGATGTAAAAATGGACCGCCTGGCGCGCATCACCGTGGAGCAATCCCCGGCGGATATCGCCAATATCGTCAGAGAAGCCGCCCTTATTGCCGTGCGCAACAATAAAACCCTGATCTCAATGAAAGAAATCGATGAAGCGCGCGAAAGAATCGCTTTAGGCATTAAGCGCAGGATTAGATACACCCCAATAGAAAAACTGCAGACCGCCTATCACGAGGCAGGGCATGCCTTAGTCACCTATCTTTTGGTGCCGTCGCAGGATGTGTTTAAAGTCACCATCACCCCCCGCGGCCACACCGGAGGTGTTACCTGGACGCCGGAAAGAGAAGAAATATTTATACCGGACAAAAACAGGCTGACGGGAGAAATCAAAAGCGCTCTTGGCGCCTATGCCGCCGAGAAATTAAAACTGGGCTGTACCACATCCGGGGTGAGCGGAGATTTCGCCGCTGCCCTGCAGATCGCCCACAATATGTGTTGGCGCTGGGGCATGGGTAAATCCGGGCTAATCGGTAATTTTGACGCCGTCTACAGCAACAATTACTCCAACGCCGCCGGCCTTATCTCCGAAGAGACTAAGGCCCGCCTGGATAAGGACGTCCAGGAAATACTGCATACCTGCTTAAAAGAAGTCGAGGAACTCCTTAAAACCGAAGAACCCCTGCTGGAGCGCCTGGCCAGAGAATTAGTCGCCAAAGAAGAATTGAACTATGATGAAGTCGAGGCCATTTTCAACGAATTCGGTAAGAGCCGCCCTAAATAGCCTCGTCATCACCATAACTTTATCGGCGCTCTGCGGCTGCTCAAGCGACACCCAGCCTTCTTTCCGCAAAGAGAACGTCGGACAAGCCATCCGCGATATCTGCAAAAAAGAATATAAATTATACGTTAAAACAAAACTGGT
>CAIWTG010000209.1 GCA_903915565.1 uncultured Chloroflexota bacterium | reverse complement strand
AGCCATCACCCCGGCTGTCACCGTACAATTATTGGATGCATACAATAACATCTGTACTAACGCAGGCGCCACTGCCATCACTATGGCTATCGGCACTAACCCCGGAGGCGGCACATTGAGCGGCACCAAGACTGTAAATACCTCTAGCGGCGTAGCCACATTCAGTGACTTAAGTATCGATAAGGTAGGCGTCGGTTATAAACTGGCTTCTTCTTCAGCCGGATTAACAGGAGCTACTTCTAATACGTTCAATATCTTTATCGCCAATACCGCAATCTGGACCGGCACGATATCGGGCGACTGGGGTACCGCAGGCAACTGGGATATCAATGCGGTGCCTACATCGGCTTACACCATAGTAATACCGTCAGGCACTCCTAACTCGCCTTCTCTCGGGAATTCTATAACTACGAACAACTTTACTTTAAACGGTTCCCTTAATATGGGCTCGTTCACCATGACGGTAACCGGTAATTTTACAGGTTCCGGCACTATTCAGGGGACTAATCCTACTCTAACAGTCAACGGATATATAGGAAGTCTGAATAGCCCCGTAAATTTGTCCATCACGGGCACATTTAATGTTCACGCAAGTGGTATGGATAATTATACCTCTATCGCGTTAAGCGGCACTAGCGGCGGCTACAACTTCCAGGAGACGATGCCGGGGTTTGTATTTTTAAACGGCGGCCTGCAGAATCAACAGGGGCAGGGGAGTATACGTTCGGTTTTGAATCAGGGCTCAAGCCCGCTCTACTTAGGTATAGGTAACTTCATGACCCCGAATATGCTCGCTGCGCCCATATTTATGCCGGTAGCTCCGGGAGTCGCCGCCATAATACCGACAGCTACACCCATGCCAATGCCTATGCCTGTTACGCAGCCGATGGTTTCCGCTAAGCCGGTGGCTCCACCTCAGCCTATATTGTCGCCCAAACCTTCTTTCGAAGGCGCCAGCTCAAGCGAGGCGTTAACCGAACCCGTTACTCAAGTGGACTTCTTTGGAGCAATAGGCCATGAGAATCTGCCGGCTAAACCGTCTTTTGAAAATACCGGCGTCGAATCAACAGTAAAAGTGATATTCCCGAGCGGACAGAAGGTCATTCCTGTTCAGGGCGCCGGAGTTCCTTCTTTGGGTAAGGATCTGTCTCAACATCAGCCTGTTATGCCCAAGCCTTCTTTTGAAGGCGCCAGTTCAGGCGAGACATTAACCAAGCCGCTTGGTCCCGAGACGTTTGGAGAGATAACTTCAAATGTCGTATTGACATCAAGATCAAATATGCCTCTAAAGGCCAAGGTCTCGAAGACCCCTTCGTCTAAGATACCGGCTCCTTTGATGTTTGAGAATATAAGCGGCGACGCTAAGATAAAAGTGGTCTTCCCCGGCGGACAGAAGATCGTCCCCATTCAAGGCATGAGCATTCCTTTGGGGTCCGAAGAGAATTTCCTGCAGCCAAAGCTTAAGGAAGAAGATAAGGGCGGGCGTAAATAAGGCGCGGAATTTCGCCTTAAAGGTTACTCTACTTTAAAGGTGACAGATTTAAGCACTTTATCCTCTAAAGTCAGATCAGTGCGGT
>CAIWTG010000208.1 GCA_903915565.1 uncultured Chloroflexota bacterium | reverse complement strand
CCAAGTCTCCGCCATCAAGGGCTATGCTGTTAATTGATATATTGTCACTGATGTTTTCTGACGTAGTGTCTAAAAGCCGGTAGATGCCGCTTGTCATGTTATCTGTTGCCGTCCCATTAACCGACAACCCGACGAATACGTTGCGGGCGTCTGGATTATATCCGTTGTAATCTGGCCACAGTGCCAGCGACGCCGAACTAAGATTGGTGATTACAGTGCCGATTACTATGGGACAAGGAAACCCTGTATAGTCGCCCACCGCGCCGTTCCACTTTTTGCCATCGAAGTTAAATAGTTGCAGTTCAACATTCGTGCTGCTATCGGTAATCACTGCCGCGGTTGCATCGCTTCCAAAAGTTGGAGAAAATGCTAAAGCGACTGCCTCATTAGCAGGGTCGAACCCTAGTAATAGGTTGGCGGTTGCGTGCCAGCCTGTTGGTATCATGATTCCCAGTTCATAGTACCAGAGGTTAGCGCCTATGGAATCTTTGCCCGCCACTGCTAAATAATATATGCCCTCTCTTTCCGGCGAAATAGCGATGTCGTTAATGGCAGTAGTTGCTGGGTCGGGCGATCCTAGGTCCTTCCAGTGTAATCCCCCGTCAAAGGTTAAATAAACTTGACACGTGCTTTTATTGGCAATCGCCAGCACCTGGTCGTTTTCCGGCGCCGTAGCAATAAGGTCGATATAGATTGGCACTGGTATCGGTATCCACGTATTTCCACCGTCAATAGACTTATAGGTTACGTTGCTGGTGATTGAAGTGTCAGTAGTACTGATACTATCGCCTGTGGTAGCGTAAATTATCTCACCGTCATTGAACAAGGCTAAATCACAGATGTCTACCCCATTTGGACCAAGCATATTATTCGCTCTGGATGGGATTGGTTCCGGCGACCATGCGCTGTCTCCTGCGGACACTGGCAGAAAATTGAAAAAAAGACTGCCTATCATTATCAAGCAAATAGCCAGTCCTGAAACTTTTACTATTTTTCTTATCATTAGTTTGTATTACTTATTGTTACTGATTTGTTAATCCTTGTGCTGCTTATGCTCGAAAAACTCCTCCTGAATTTTCTTGGCTTTTTCCGGTAACTTATTTACTTTGCCCGCGGCCATCGCCAGTAAATATATCCTAGCGGTTTTTTCTATCAGCTCGCAGGCAGTAAAGGCGTCACGCATTGTTTTACCCATTCCCACCGCCCCGTGGTTCGCCAGTAAAACGGCGTTTCGGTTGCCCAATGCCTCTAGCACATTGGTCACCTGTTCCGGCGTCCCGCTCAAAGCGTATCCAGCCAGCCTAATCTCTCCACCCAACAGCGCCGCCTGGTCTTCGAGTATTACCGGGATATCCAGACCGGCTACGGCTGCTGCGCTGGCAAAAACGGAGTGGGTATGTATTATGGCGTTAATGTCTTGTCTCGTCTTATAAATGCCGATGTGCAGCGGTGTCTCTATGGAGGGTTTCAACCTGCCTTCAACATTTTTACCGTTAATGTCCATAATCGGGATGTCGTTCACGCGGAGTGTGTCGTAGTGGCGGGAGGTGGGGGTAATCACTATTAGCTGCGGTTCGCCCCGTTGATTCAGGCGCAGGCTAATATTCCCCGAAGTGCCAACGACCAGTCCCCTTTCCGACATTTCAAGGGCGGCTTCTAGCACGGTTTTTCTGGCTTCCTGCCGCTGGCGCATTTTAGCCCCCTTTTTCCGCGGTTACTAAATTTTATTATAGTTACGCGGTAGGTGCAAGGCTGCGTACTAAATTGTTTTTAACTATTTATCAAATTAACGGCGGCGACGTAACCGTTTCGTAAGGCCAGGCGCTTAAACTGCCGTCCATGAACTGGACATTTTTGAAGCCGGCTCCTTCAAGCATCCTCTCCGCCTGGTAGGACCGTATGCTTGTCCGGCAGAAGATGACTATTTCATCGTCTTTGTTTAGCTCGCCCATTCTGCTGCGCAATTCCGTTAGTGGGAGTAATTTTACCTGCGGAGCTTCGATGTGTTGAGCTTGCCATTCCTCATTGGAGCGCACGTCCAGCAGGACGAATTTTTCGCCTTTGTCGAGTTTGTTTTTAACCTCTTGCGCTGTTATTCCCCGCGCGTAACCCGCCCGCTTGTTGCGGATGACATTGGCGGCGTTGTGCAGCGGGTCCATGGCGCTGTTGTACGGCGGGGCGTAACCCAGGTCTATATTAGCCAGGTCGTCCGCCGTTGCTCCCAGCGTCAGAGCCGTCGCCAACACGTCGATTCGCTTGGCGGCATCACCCGTCCCGACGACCTGTCCGCCCAGCAGTTTGCCGCTGGTTTTTTCGGCGATGAGTTTCACGAGTATGTCTTTAGCGCCCGGATAGTATGTGGCATGGTCAGTGCCGGGCACCAGCGCGGCGACTATTTCATATCCGGCACCTTTCGCCTGCGCTTCGTTAAGCCCCACCCGGCCCACGTTATAATCAAAGACTTTAACAATGCCTGTTCCCACCACCCCGGGGAAAGTGTCTTTGCCGCCGGTTACGTTGGTGCCAATGACCCTGCCGTGTTTATTGGCGGTGGAGCCCAGCGGCACTAAAACCTTCCTCTTCGTTATCAGGTCGACCATTTCTGTGGAGTCCCCGCCGGCGTAAATATCCGGGTCGCTGGTCTGGAGGTAATCGTTAACGGCAATCCCGCCCGTTGCGCCGATGTTCAGTCCGGCTTCTTTGGCCAGGGTGGTGTTGGGCCTTACTCCCAACGATAGTAAAACGATGCCCGCATCAATCCCCGTTTCCCCCAGCATGACTTTGTTTACCCGTCCCTCGCCGTCCCCCCGGAAACCGGTCACGCGCTGTCCGAACTTTAAATTGACGCCTTTCGATTTCAAATGTTTTTCCACGTGCACTGCGATTTCCCAATCCAGCAACGCTGGCAGCGGCCACCCCAGGGCTTCGAGGATGGTGACCTTGAACCCCGCGGCGACGAAGTTTTCCGCCGCCTCCAGCCCGATTAGCCCCGCCCCCACAATCACCGCCTCTTTAAATTTCACAGTTGTCATATAATTGCTTATTGCCAGGGCATCCGGTATATTATTTAATGTGAAAATGCCCTTCAGGTCCTTGCCTTCCCAGTTAGGCACGGTCGGCGTGGCGCCGGTGGCAATCACCAGCTTATCGTAATCCAGATTTGTGTGCTTATCCGTTTTAATATCAACTACTTCCACCTGGTGCGCCGGTCGGTCAATCTTTAACGCTCTAGTGCCGGTCAAAACAGTCATGTCAAAGACATTACGAAAGTAGTCCGCCTGCCGCGAAACTAAGTCCCTCTCCTTAACCGCCCCACCGATAAAATAGGGCAGGCCGCAGGTGGTAGTGGATAAATTATCCCTCTGCTCGATGATGGTTATCCTGGCTGTTGGGTCCAGCCGTCTTGCCCTGGCGGCCGCTTTAGGCCCGCACGCCGTCCCACCGATGATGACGATGTTACTTGGCTTGGTCATGGCAATACCTCCGCACGTTATCCCTCTGGTTTGAGTGTAACCAACTTGGGACATTAGCGCAAATATAAACATTCGGAATAATATGTGGATGAAACGTAATTTGTCTACAGGAGTATCAATATGGAAAATAATAAACCTGGCAAAAATACTTTTTCACGCCTCGCCCATGTCGGTTTGGTCGTTAGGGATATGAATAAGACCATCGAACGTTTGACCGCTTTAGGTATTGGTCCCTTCACCCCGAGGATGCCGCCGCCCGATGCCCAGGAAATCTATCGTGGCAAACCTTTCGTCCCCAGCCAGCGTGTAGCTATTCAGATTACTCATGTCGGCGATATGGAGCTTGAACTAATCCAGCCGCTTAACGGCGATTCGCCGCACCGAGAATTTCTCGATAAAAAAGGCGAAGGCATCCAGCACCTTGGCTTTATGGTGGATAATCTTCAGGATGATGTGAAGCGCCTGACTAAACAGGGCTCCGAAGTTTTGCTGACGTCCCAATTTAAAGGTGGCGGCGGCGTAACCTACCTCGATCTTGACGTGGCTGGTTTCATCGTTGAACTCGTTCAGCGCGGCGAGAGATAAAAAATAGGGGGAGCCGAAAGGCTCCCCCTCTAAGCAAGGTGATGTCTATTCTACTATTTCTTTTTAGTTTTGTCCAGCGGAATGTCGCCCAGATTAATATCTTTTTCGGTGTTTAGCTTATCAAAGCTCTTGGCAGCGAATCCTTTCGCTTCAATGGTTAAATCATATAATCCATCCGCCAGGTCCTGGAACCAGAAATCCCCGAAAGCGTCCGTCGTGGCGGTAGCTTTTTTACCTGCTTTTGCGGTTAATGTGCACGTCGCCCCGATGACCACTTCCTTCTCGATGGGGTCATAAACTGTGCCCGCGATGAACTTCTTGGGGATGTTCAGGTAATAAACTCTCGGCTTCGTCTTAAGCTCTGGTTTAAGTACCTCGGCTTTAGCAATCAGGGCTTTGAATTCCGATTCCTCGCCGAATTTAATTGCCTCGGTGGGGCATGAGTCGGCGCAGCGCGGTATCTTCCACTCCCCGCCGTCTAATAGATGGGCGCACCCCGTGCACTTTTGCGCGATATTTAGGTCTTCATTAAAGTAGATGGCGCTGTAAGGGCAGGCGTCCACGCAGGCTTTGCACCCGGTGCACTTCACCGAGTCGATAATGACCAATCCGTCGTCGCGCTTATATATAGCGTTAACGGGACAGGCAGGCATACACGGCGCTTTATCGCAGTGCTGGCAGATTAAGGGAATATAATGCATCTTCACCTTGGGCACTGTGCCGCGGATGTATTCGTTTAGTTTTAGCCAGAATTGGCCCGTATCCGGTTGGGGTTTGGCGATAGGTGTCCAGTCGTTGCCCACGTGCTCGTCTTTGCAGGCAATCTGGCAGCTGTAGCAGCCGTTACAAATTCCAACGTCGATAACAAAGACCTTCATTATTCCATCCCTCCTTCAACCCAGCCGTTGAATCTTAAGCCGGCCCCTGGGTCATATTCTCTCTTAAACGCGTCGTCGAAAGATACTGGGTCTTTGGCGCGCCATTCTTTATAGTCGTTTTCGGTGAGCTTCTGAACATCAACTAGATAGCCGCTGGTCGCCTGGCCGCAAGCGTTTTTGGAGACGATGCCGTTGGGGGAAATGGTGTTAATTGCCCCACCCCGGTCCACGCCGTCTATAATCGGGTCATGCCGCGCCCCGTGGTCTACATAAGCTACGCCTGCACACATTCTCTCCCAGACCCTCGCCCCGCAGAGCACTACGCCCCGCTCGTTAAACACTTTTACGATATCCCCATCATTGATGCCGCGTTTTTCGGCGTCCTGGGGATTCAGCCAAACCGGCTCGTATCTATATCCATCGGTTCCCAGCACTTTGCCCGTGCGGGTTTCTCGCGTCCAGCTGATGTCGTCGCCCTGGGCATGAGTGCGCCACCGTCCGTGGTTCGACATGCAGAGCAGTGGGAACATATTGTACCGCTCGCTGGAGATTCGCTCATCATGTGTCTCGCCGCGCTCAATCCACTTCGGGGATGGCGGTCTTTCTTTATCGTCAGGGAAGTATTTCGCCAGCCTCTCCGAATAAAACTCCAGCTTGCCGCTCGGCGTTTGTAGAGGATTTTTCACCGGGTCTTCGTAGAATTTTCTGAAACCGGGTGTGTCGTTCTCCCAGTCCTTAGCCACCGGGTAGACGAAGCATTTTTTATCCATGAAATCTTCCCATGTCGTCATGGCGCCCAGTTCCATGGTGTCAAAGACGTCTTTTTGTAGGTCTCTGGTCGTTTTACCCTCGGAGAATTTTTCGCCCATACCGAGCTTCTCGGCAACCGCCAGCACTATTTCATAATCGCTCATGCTTTCGCCGATGGGCTTGATGGCTTGCTCCTGGATGGTAACGCTCTGGAAGTGCGGCCCCTGCCGCGTATTGGTTACGATATCTTCTACCTCCAGCGTGGTGTTGGCCGGCAGGATGATATCGGCGTACAAACATTCGTTTTCCAGCCAGGGGTGCTGTGCCACGACAAATTCGATTGAGTCATGCTGGAAGGCGTCAATCGTCCAGTTGCCGTGCCCCCAGCAGGTAATGCGGCAGGGTGTGTCCGTCCATATCATGTGTATTAAGGCGCCGCCCTTTTCCTTGGCGATAGGATAGGTGTAATTTACAAATTGGTCTTCGGTATTTGATTCCTGTCCGCCACTGCCGTTGAAGGATAGAGGCGGTTTAAGAATTGCGTCCTGAATCATCGTCTTGGGTATTAACTGCTTACCCCAGGCGTCAATGGTCGTGCGGCAGGGTATTCTCAAGCGTTCGGTTAAAGCCGGGTTAAAGTACCGGATACTCTTTAGCCCCTCCGCTCTGGGCATACCGAAGTAACTTATCTGGCATTGATGTACGCCGGGCCCGCCGAGTCCCTGCATGCCGAGTAAAACGCACTCTAGTCTGCCCGGTTCATGCGAGTACGGGCCGCGGATGAAAGAACCGCCGAAGTAATGTATGATCGACGTAATTTTTTTACCGAACTCTCGCGCCAGGGCTTTAATCGTCCACTCCGGCACGCCGCATTTCTTCGATGCCCATTCTGGCGTCTTGGCGATGCCGTCTTCTTTGCCCAGCACGTAGTTTTCAATATGTTCCATGCCCACCGCGTGGGTTTTGACGTACTCTTTTTTCCAGGTGCCTTCCTTCAGCCATACATATATAATTGCCAGCTGTAGGGCGGCGTCGGTATTCGGCAGTACGGGTATCCATTTATCGGCGTGTACTGCGGCGCCGTAGTTAAGTTCGGGGCAAATATAAACCTGCGGGAGGCCCGCCTGTGTCCAGAAGTAACAGATACGCGTGGCATACTGTCCTGTAAAGCCCCAGGGTGTAGTTTCCGGGTCGCAGCCCCAGAATAAAAGCAGTTCAGAGTTTTCGGTGATATCTTTGATGAGGTTGGCGGCCGGCGACATCATCCCCTGGAAGCCCTGTCCCCAGACGTGCTTCGCGCCCCAGTACCAGCCTTCCCAGCTGTCCGGCCCTCTTACCTGTTGGGTGAAGCCGCCCATCATATCGAGCAGACGCCCGTTGTGGCCATGTGGGGTATGAATCGTTTTGCATTCGCCGTGCCCGTCGCCTTGCACCAGGATGGAACACGGACCGTATGTCTTGTGCATCCTCTTGATTTCGTTGGCAACGATGTTCGTCGCCTCGTCCCATGAAATCCGGCGGTACTTGCTCTTGCCGCGGTTCTGCGTATTTCTCTCGCCGTTGGGGTCCCAGTCCACCCTGATGAGCGGATATTTGATGCGGTTCGGAGAGTAAGTCCTTTTCTTATAGGCCAGCGAGAATGTCCCGGGCAGCGCCTTCATCAGCGGTTCCAGCGTAGCGCCGTTCCTGGTCATTTTCCATGGATTCAGATGTTTCTTACTGTATTTTTCGTCATAATGAAACGGCCGGATTCTGACTGCCTTTCCATCTTTCACATCAATGGAACACTCGCCACCGCCGCCCAGCAGTCCGCCCAATGCTAGCGATTTATATACCGTTTTGTCTGGCTTTACATCGACTTTTTTGACATTTACGTCAGCCATTGTACTTAGTCTCCTTCCAGCGTTCTATATGCGATTATGTTTAGTATTGTGGTAATTTAGGGGGTGTTAAATTGCTGTTTTCGTTAATATTTATCTAAAAAAACCGAAAATTTTACGCAGTCACCTAAAAATCTACACTAGCCAGCTTCCCCTTGTCAAGTTAGAAATATAACGCTGCCCCTCTTTTTGGAGGCGGATAGTTCTATATTTTTAGCGTTAACGCGATTTTTCCGTTTTTTCTTTCACAAAATTCAGTTGCCAGTGGCTAATTCCAGCCGTCTGTGATTATTTTGTGATAATTCTGGGTTGAAT
>CAIWTG010000207.1 GCA_903915565.1 uncultured Chloroflexota bacterium | reverse complement strand
GTGTTCCTCCCGATATCTACGCATTTCACCACTACACCGGGAATTCCATCTTCCTCTGCTGCACTCTAGCCCGTCAGTATCAAATGCACCCTCCCAGTTGAGCCGGGAGATTTCACATCTGACTTGACGAGCCGCCTACGCCCGCTTTACGCCCAGTAAATCCGGATAACGCTCGCCCCCTACGTATTACCGCGGCTGCTGGCACGTAGTTAGCCGGGGCTTATTCATCAGGTACCGTCATTATTCTTCCCTAATAAAAGGGGTTTACAACCCGAAGGTCTTCTTCCCCCACGCGGTGTCGCTGGGTCAGGCTTTCGCCCATTGCCTACTATTCCTTGCTGCTGCCTCCCGTAGGAGTCTGGGCCGTGTCTCAGTCCCCGTGTGGCTGGTCGTCCTCTCAAACCAGCTAATGATCGTCGCCTTGGTGGGCCGTTACCTCACCAACTAGCTAATCATAAGCAAGCCCCTCTAAAAGCGCCTTACGGCTTTAATCCTCAATCGTTACAAAAAGGATTTCATGCGGTATTAGCTCCGATTTCTCAGAGTTGTTCCCCACTTAAAGGCAGGTCACTTACTCGTTACTCACCCGTCCGCCACTGGTTCCTTGCGGAACCCGTTCGACTTACATGCATAAAGCACACCGCCAGCGTTTATCCTGAGCCGGGATCAAACTCTCCATAAAAAATTAATTGACTAAAGGCTTAGGTATTAAAACTTTCCATCCGCTATCCAGTTGTTAAGGTGCAAAAAGCGCTCTATTGCAGAGCGCAATCATTATGATATCATAACAACTAGACTATGTCAACAAGTTTTTAGTTGAAACTGCCTATGTTGTCAATCTATAATGAGTATACTCTTCAATGCTGGAAAATGGAGGCTATATATGGCAGATATTAATCCCGGATGGTGGGTTCTCATAGCCATCGTTATCGTTTTTCTTCTGGTCATCGTCATTTTGTTGACAATAAAAACCTACCGCAATAAGATTGGAGCGGGTAGGGAGGAGCTTATCGGGAAAACGGCGGAAGTCGTTGCGGCTCTTTGTCCTAAAGGGGTGGTTCTTATCGAGGGTGAACGCTGGACGGCGACCGTTGATAAGGGCCAGGTCGAACCTGGAGAAGAAGTCATTATAACTAAAGTCGTCGATGGTCTAAAACTAATCGTTACCAGGAAAGAAAAAAGGAGTTAAATATGTATATTGGTATAGGGATTGCCGCTTTCATTGTTTTAGTACTCATTCTCATGGCCGTTAAGGTTGTTACCGAATACGAGCGCGGTGTTGTCTTCCGTTTGGGGCGTCTTGTCGGCGCTAAAGGACCGGGCATATTTTTCATCATCCCGTTTGTCGACCGCATGGTTAAGGTCGACCTGCGCGTCGTGACGATGGATGTCCCCTCGCAAGAAGTCATTACCCGTGATAACGTTACCGTCCGTGTTAACGCCGTGGTCTATTTCCGTGTCGTTGACCCGGAGGCCTCGGTGGTTAAAGTAATCGATCATATCAGGGCTACTTCGCAGATTTCCCAGACCACGCTGCGTAACGTGCTGGGGCAATCGGAGCTCGATGAGCTGCTGACCAAACGTGAAAAATTGAATTTGATGCTGCAAAAAATCATTGATGAACACACCGACCCCTGGGGCGTTAAGGTCAGCGTCGTTGAGATTAAAGAAGTCGAGCTGGCTGAAGAGATGAAACGTTCGATGGCCGCCCAGGCGGAAGCCGAACGTGAAAGACGCGCCAAAATCATCCATGCCGAAGGCGAACTGCAAGCTTCCGAAAAGCTGGCGCAAGCGGCTCACATTATCGGCCGCGAGCCAGCCGCCATTCAGCTGCGCTACCTCCAGACCCTCACCGAGATTGCTGCCGAAAAGAACAGCACCATCCTCTTCCCGCTGCCCATAGAAATTTTCAAAGCATTCGGTTTTACCATCACCCGCGATGATGACAAGAAGAAATTGAAGTAAGTTATTTCTGGGGGAGGGGGAATTTTCCCCTCCCCATTTCTTCCCCCTCATAACTCCGCACAAAAAGTCGGGCAGTCCGTTCATTGCTCCTGATATAGTGTTATCTGAAGGAGAAGCGGTAGTATGGAATGGTCGGATAGAATGAATTCGGCGCTCGACTATATCGAGGGAAATCTTGACAGTGATATAGATTATGCGGCAGCGGCTCAAAAAGCTTGTTGTTCCCTCTTCCACTTCCAGCGCATGTTTATGGTCATCCTCGGCAATACGCCCGTGGAATACGTCCGCAAGCGGCGACTCACTCTGGCCGCCCGGGAGTTAACCTCGACAGATGCCAAAGTCATCGATATCGCCTTGAAGTACGGCTATGATTCACCGGATTCATTCACCCGAGCCTTCCGCAGCATCCACGGCATTACTCCCCAGGCAGCGCGCGCCCCGGGTGTAAAGCTAACGGCGTTCCCGCGTATCTCCTTTAATATTATGCTAAAAGGAGGCAATGACATGGATTACAGGATTATTGAAAAACCGGCATTTGACATCATCGGCCGGTCGCGGAAGTTCCGCACAGTCAACGGGGAAAACTTTATCAAAATCCCCCAGTTCTGGCACGAATACATGGAGGCGGATGAATACAAGACCCTCATGGAACTTACAGAAGGCAAGCCGGGTAAAGTTACCGGCGGTAGCTGCCTGGGCGTCTGCTTCGGCGGGGAAGACACTAACTGGGACCCGTTCTCGTACGGCATCGGCATTGAAAAACCGGACAAGAAATCCACGATAAAGTTCGAGGTTATTCCCGTTCCGGCGGCTTCTTGGGCGGTGTTTGACTGCACTCTGGACAATCTCCAGGACATAACCAAGAAGATTTTCAGTGAATGGTTCCCTTCCACCGGCTTTGAGCACGCCCCGGCACCGGAGATTGAAGTCTATCTACCGGGTGACTTCGCCAACACTGCTATGAAGTGCCAGATATGGATACCGGTCGTTAAGAAAAACAAGAAGTAAATGAAATAGGGTGGGGAGGGGAGTTAACCCTTCCCAACCTTCTATTGTTGTGATATAATTTCTTCCTAAGGAAGAAATATATGGAAAACGCAAACAAAAGCAATCAAGATAAAGTATTAAAAGCGGAGCCGAAGCACCGTCATATAAGAAGTGAAATGCGGTTTCTTGTAGAGCTTTTTTCTCTTGCGACGATATTTTTCCTAACAGCTATTTTATCCTTTTCGGCTTCTTTCGCAACGCAACCAAGCGAAGTTACCCTTTTTAACGAAACTATAACTTTCCCTTACAATCAGATAGCTTTTTGGGTAATAGGTAGTATTTATGGTTTCCTGTTTTTGTTTTCTTTAGTTTTAATGTTAATTCCTTCGAAAGCAAGATCATTGGGGGAATGGGTTGAATATTCAGATTCTAAAATTAATTGGGTTTTCTGGAAGGGTTTTTGGCCTTTGTTGTGGATAGCAATAGTCTACCCAGTGTTTTTTAGTATAATTGATGCTTCACGCGGAATGCCAACAACTTTGGGAC
>CAIWTG010000206.1 GCA_903915565.1 uncultured Chloroflexota bacterium | reverse complement strand
TTACTCACCTCCGATACAATAGATTTTGGCGGCGAGCCTTGTATCTTGGTTGTCCGTAACGATATTACAGAGCGCAAGCAAGCAGAACAGGCAATAAAAGACCGCGAGAAAGAACTCCAGTGTATTTTCAAGATTTCCGAAATAACGCAAAAAGCAAATATTTCTTTGGATGAAACATATCAAGAAGTTGTCAATCTGATTCCAAGCGGGTGGCAGTACCCCGAGATTACCTGCGCCAGAGTAATTATTGGAGACAAGGAGTACAGAACAGCCAATTACAGGGAAACTGAATGGAAGCAATCTTCAAGTACTCAAATATTCGAAAAAACAACAGGCATGATAGAGGTAGGTTATCTGGAAAAGAGACCAGAGGTTGGCGAAGGACCATTTTTAAAAGAAGAAAGGCAATTGCTTGAAGCTATTACCCAACGTCTGGAGAAATTCACCGAACGCAAACAGATGGAAAAAGCCCTTAAAGAATCGGAGGAGAAGTTTTCTAAAGCATTCAAGGGCAGTCCACAGGCTGTAGTTATCACCAACCTGGACGACGGTATAATCATGGAAGCTAACGACGTCTTTGCTCAGCTCTTCGGTTATAACCGTCAAGAACTCATCGGCAGAAAAGCTGTTGACCTTCACCTATGGGACTTTCCGGAGGAACGCGAAAATATTATCAAAACTTTGAACGAAGAGGGGTCTATAAAAAACCTGGAGCGCCGTTTTGTTGATAGAACCGGTAAATTGAATGCCTGGCTTTTTTCCGCCGATAAAATCATTATCGATAACAAACCCTGTATGATTTCTACAACAATAGATATTACCGAAATAAAAAGAGCTCAGGAAGCTCTAAAACAGAGCGAAGAAAAATATCGTGAACTAATCAACACTTCAACGGATGCCATTGTTTCCACCGACCCCAAGATGCTGATAACTATCTGGAATAACGGCGCCTCAAGAATGTTCGGGTATAACGAAAAAGAAATGCTTGGTCAATCGTTATTGACCATTTTCCCCGCCAACCTTTATAAAGACGTCTCCCGGGAAATCGTGAATATTAAAACTGCTCAAAAAACCGAGTTTAATAACCGGACATTTGAAACTTCCGGCATGAAAAAGGATTGCTCTATGGTGCCTGTTGAAGTTTCCATTTCCACCAGGCCATTGGAAAACAGTTTTGTGATGACGGCGATTATTAGAGACATTACCGTGCGGAAAGAGGCCGAGAAAAAGCTACGGGAAATTGACCAGATGAAGCAGGAATTCCTCTCCAATGTCTCCCACGAGCTACGCACACCGCTGCAATCCATCAGCGGGTTTACCAAGCTTATTATGAACGGCAAGGTGCCAGACCCTGCCACCCAGCAGGAGTTCTTCCAAATAATTGATAGAGAAACCATGCACCTGGGGAACCTCATCAACGGCTTACTGGATATGTCACGGCTGGAAGCCGGCCGGTTTAAGATTTATAAGAAACTCACTCCTGTTTATGACATGTTCAACGATTCTATCAAGATGTTCAACAGCCTTGCACAAGCGAAGAACATCACCCTCACCGAAAGCATTCCCCACAACCTGCCGGAGATGGAGGTGGATAGTGAACGTTTGAGTCAGGTGGTAATCAACCTGGTCAGCAACGCTATCAAGTTCAGCGACCCGGGCAGCAGCATTCAGGTCAAAACATCCGTCAGGAATAAAGAGCTGCTTTTCCAGGTTATTGACAATGGCATTGGCATTAAGGAAGATGCACAGAAACACCTCTTTGAGAGATTTTACCGGGTAGAAGGTGAGGTGGTCAAAGGAGGGACGGGGCTGGGACTATATATCTCTAAACAGATTATCGAGGCTCATGGCGGGAAAATCTGGGCTGAGAGTACATTCGGCAAGGGCAGTACCTTCAGCTTTACCCTGCCCCTCGTCAGCGAAGGAGGTAAACACAATGGCCAAGAAAATACTAATAATCGAGGACGATCCGGCGACGCTGCGATTGGTAGACTACTCTCTTAAACAAGAAGGTTACGACGTTATTACGGCATCGAATGGACTCGAAGGGTTAAGGAAAGCGTTGAGCGAATCACCGGATTTATTGATATTGGACATCATGCTGCCGGGTCTGGACGGCTTTGAAATATGCTACCGGTTAAAGGCGGAGCCTTCCACTGTCAACATGCCGATACTAATGTTCTCTGCTAAGGCGCAGGAAATTGATAAAGACACCGGCAAAAGGGTGGGCGCCGATGACTATTTAACCAAACCCTCGGCTCCGGCCGACATTATCAGCCATGTGGCGAATCTTTTAGCGAAAAAGGCGCCGCAGGAGAAAACAAATGGATAAGGGCAAAACGCGCGCTCAATCGGAAAAACCATCTAAGAAAAGCCTCGGCGAGATGCTTATCGAGGAAAAGATAATCACCTCGCAGCAGCTGGAAAGCGCTTTGGCAATACAGCGGCAAAAAGGCGGCCGTCTTAATGATATCCTGGTTCAGCAGGGGGTGGTCAAGCCCGAGGAGATTGCGGTTATCATCAGCATTCAGCTCAACCTGCCCCTCATCGACTTAAAAAGGCATACGGTACAGCCGGGGGCGTTACGCCTTATCCCAGAAGAATTGGCGCGTAAACACATGCTTATCCCCTTAGATATCATTAATAACGCGCTAATCGTCGTCATGTCCGACCCCGAGGATATCAGGACCATTGAGGATATCAAGGTCCAGGCCAAGATGAGGGTTGAGGTAGCGCTGGGCATTCGCTCGGACATCGAGCGGGCGATTAATATCTACTACCGCTCCAGTAGCGCCATTGAAAAACAGGTAAGCAAGATGGAGCCGAAAGCGGAAAAAAGATCTAAAGAAACTGTAGTAACCGCCAGCACTCCGATTGCTGATATGTTGGGACTGTTGGTAGAACAGGCGGTGAAGGACCGCGCATCGGACATTCATATCGAACCACAGGAAGACCGGCTGCGCATCCGTTACCGTATCGACGGTATTTTACACGACATATTCTCCTTCCCGCTTAATGTCCACTCTCCGCTGGTATCGCGCGTAAAAATCCTCTCGGAAATGGACATCTCGGAGCAGCGGCGGCCGCAGGACGGGCAATTCTCCGTTAAGATTGATAATAACGAGATTGATATCCGCACGGCAACGATGGAAACGCCCTACGGTGAGCGTGTCTCGCTGCGTATTTTAGATAAGTCGCTGGCGTTATACACCCTGGCTGAACTCGGCTTCCTGCCCGACGTGCTCAAAAAGTACCAGAAGATGCTGAAAAGTCCTTTAGGCATGATACTCGCCGGTGGCCCCACCGGTTCCGGTAAAACCACCACTCTTTACGCATCTATCAACGAGCTGGATAAAAACGAGCTCAATATTATGACTATTGAAGACCCGATAGAATACAATTTTACCAACATCAACCAGACCCAGGTTAATGTCAAAGCGGGCATAACCTTTGGCGGCGGTCTGCGGGCGATTATGCGGCACGACCCGGATGTCATCCTGGTTGGAGAAATACGAGATAAAGACACCGTGGACACCGCTATCCAAGCGGCGCTTACCGGGCACCTTGTGCTGTCTTCCATTCATGCCAATGACGCCATTGGCGTGCTCTTTCGCCTCATGGATCTGGAGGCCGACCCCGCTTCAATTTCGACCACTCTCATCGGCATCCTCTCACAGCGTATGGTGCGCCGCATCTGTACCAACTGTCGCGCGCCCTACACTCCTAACGAAGAAGAGCTGGCAGCTTACAGCCTGGAAATGGGTGATGCGCCCGCCAAATTTTATCGCGGCACGGGGTGCAATTTATGTGCCGATACCGGCTACCGCGGACGCGTCGGGATTTTTGAATTCCTGGTAATGACCGAGCCGATTAGAAAACTGCTGCGGAATCATGCCGGTGCCAATGATATTAAACAACTGGCCGTTGCCGAAGGAATGATAACGATGCGGCGGGACGGCATGCAAAAAGTCAGAGATGGGATTACCACCGTCCGTGAGGTAATGCGCAGTGTATTTTCCATCAGTTAATGAGGCTATATGATTTATAAATATCAGGCATATTCTAAAGATAAAAAGCTAGTCGCGGGCAAGTTAGACGTGGCTACCGAAGCCCTTGCCGAAGAAGCTTTATACCGCGCCGGATACCAGAATATAATCAGCTTGGAAGCAATGACAACGGGGCTGGGTCTGGCGGCAATATGGGGTAAACTATCAACCAACATCAAACCCCGGGAAATTATTGACGCCTCAAACCAGATGTCAACGCTGATTCAAGCCGGCATTACCCTTTCGTCTGCCCTCAAAATGCTCTTGCTGCAAATATCGAATAGTGCATTAAAGAAGATTTTTTCACGCCTAATTGATGAAATCCAATCCGGCAAATCATTATCCCAGGCGTTAAGCCTCTTCCCCCTGGTATTCTCTAACACCTATTGCCAGATTATTAGAGCCAGCGAACAAGCCGGCACGCTGGAAAACGGATTCAAGCAGGGGGCTAAATACCTGGATAAACAGAACGCCGCCAATCAAAAAATTAAGCGCGCTATGGTATATCCCATCATCATCCTGGTAATGGCTATTGGCGTAGCTGTCCTGCTCATTACCTTGGCGCTGCCGCCGTTAACCAGCCTGTTTACTTCACTCAATGCCGACCTGCCTTGGATGACCTCATTATTGATAAACGTCGCCAATTTCTTTACTGCCGATGGCCTATATGTGCTGTTGGTGATAATCGTTATTATATTATTGTTTTTTGTGGCGCTAAGAAATCCGTCCGTAAAACTGATAAGGGATAAATTGCTGTTAAGGATACCGATTTTCGGCAAAATAACCATCGAGCGCAGCATGGGGCTATTCTGCCAGACGGCATCAATGCTATTACAGGCAGGCTTGCGCCTACCGCAGGTGTTGGAGGTGACCATACAAACCAACCACAACCTGGTCATCCGCGACGCCTTAAGCAAGGTACGGGAGCGGCTGATACAGGGCGAAGGGCTCGCCCAGCCGATGTCGACCAACAAACTCTTCCCCCCGCTGGTAGTGGAAATAGTAAGCGTCGGTGAAAAAACCGGCGCCATGGATACCAGTCTTGGCAATCTGGCGGACTTCTACGAACGTGAAGTTGACCGGAAAATAGATACTCTCATAACCCTGATAGAACCGGCTATGACGATAGTTGTAGGGCTGGTCGTATTGTTCCTGGCTCTATCGTTAATAACGCCGATGTATTCCATCCTCCAGAATGTGCACTAAAGGGAAAAAATGTTTAAATCAGTGAACTGGCGTAGTCAAAAAGGTATCGGTCTGGCGGAGACGCTAATTGCGGTGGCAATTATGGGAACCGCCGTGGTGGCTTATGTTGTCGCTCTTTCCGTCGGTTCACTGTCAGCCAATAACCTGGACAAAGAAACCATGGCGCAGAGCATCGCACAGGCGCAGATAGAATTTACCAAAAACTCCACCTATACTCCCGGGGCGACAACCTACCCCACCGTGACGACCCCTGCAACCTTCAGCGTTACGGTTAATGTTGCTGCTGTGCCCAGTGGCGATACCAATATTCAAAAAATAACGGTTACTGTATCTAAAAGTGGCGTAAACGTCATCACCGTAACCGATTATAAGGTGAACCGATGAAAAGTCAGTCTGGATTAACCCTGGTTGAGATGCTTATCACCGTTGCTATTACCGGTATAATCGTCGTTTTCCTGGGCGTGGCTATTTTTCAGATTATAAAAGTGTCAGCTTTCGGCAATGATGATTTAACCGCGCTGCATGAAATGCAAAATGTCGCTTACTGGTTTAATTTTGACGGGCAGGCAGCAAAAACTGCAACCGGAGGTAGTCAGCTGACTTTAACGCTAACCGATAACTCTACAATTACCTATACTAAAACGGGAACTAACTTACAGCGTATATTCAACAGCCAGGTGATGACTCTGGCTCGCAACATCACCGCCGTAAATTGGGCGGTCAGCAGCAAGCTGGTCACCATGAACCTGACATCCGCGCCAACGGGGGTCAGTGGTGTAAGTGAAAATTCGACATATATGGTCTATATGAGGCCTGCGGGGTAATCTATGAAAAAGCAAAAAGGACAAGCTCTGCCATTAGCTATGGTTGCGCTGGCCATCGGCGCAGTGATAATTGCGCCTTTCCTCAGCCATGCCAGCACCAGCCTGATGGGCTCCAATGACTATGGGAAAGTTATTAATTACCGCAATGCCTGTGACGCCGGCGTGGAACATGCTATCTGGAGATTAGCCTACAATGGCTTGGGAACTTCAATACGTAACCCAGGCGATAATATTACTTACCAGCTTGCCGAATCTATTAACGGTTTTACTCCGTCGATAACCGTAACAACTAATACCAGCAACCCAGATGTGCCAACAGGTATGATAACCGGTAAAATTGATACTTATGAATACGATTCGAGTAACTGTTATGAACCAGAAATCAAAAACGTATCGGGTAATGTTTTTGTTACAGCCTATAGAGGCGTTTCCAATAAAGGTTACCTAGAAACATATATTATTGCCGCTAACGGAACGATTACCCACTCGGTTATTTCCACTTACATTTTTGACAGCACCTCATGTTACACACCGGATATTATCCATGTATCAGGCACGGTTTGGGCTATTGCCTATCATTATGATTCCGGCAGTACCCATCGAGGGTACCTGAAAACTGTCAATATAGCTAACAACGGGACAATTACACAATCGGTAATTAGCACTCTAACATTTGAAAGCAGTGGTGGTTACGAGCCGTCAATAGTCCAAGTGTCAGGTGTTTATTATGCCATAGCCTATCGTTATGCTTCCGGCACTACCAATAAAGGTTATTTAAAAACTGTAACCATATCAGCTACTGGCACCATCGCTAGCAGCAAGGGCCCCACGACGTTTGAAAGTAGCGGCGGTTTTGAGCCCAAAATAATAAATACATCAGGCAGTATTTTTGGCATTTTATATATAGATTCAAGCAATTACCTCAGGTTAAAGACGATAAATATAGCATCTAACGGCGTCATTGGTTCGTCTATTATTTCGTCTGCGTATGCTGATCCTGATTACGACACATGTAGTTGGCCGGATATCATTAAAATATCAAATACTGTATTTGCTTGTGTTTATACCGCCAACGCCAATTATCCTGATTTGACAACCATAAACATTGCGGCCAATGGTGCAATTTCGCCGACAGTGATTGACATCGCGGAGTATATGTACTTGCTTTATACACCCCGCATCATTCTCTTATATAACAACATTTATATGATTTGCGGACGAGGAGACAACAACACTGGCGCAGTCAGTACTGTAAGCATACAAGACGATGGCACAATTACCAATTGGACTATCAGCAGTTACACATTTGACACCAGTTACGGATATGAACCGTGCGTTATAAAAGTATCTAATGATGTTGTTGCCGTTGTCTATCGAGGCCCAAGTGACGACGGCTGGGTTGTAACGATAGGAACAGAATGGCTCCAGGCCGGCAGCACGTTTACCATTGTGTCTACAGTCGGAACCACCAAAACCAAAGCGTACATATCTTTAATCAGCGGCAACGTCACAATTTTATCCTGGGTGTTACAATAACAAGGAGGAATAATATGGTAAGTTTCGATTCAGTAACAGTTACCAACATCCTGCTCGCTTGCATTACGTTCTTCAACATTGTAATATTGGCGGTATTATACGAACACTTTAAACGGAAAAAATAAATTTGATTAACAAGTACTACGAGAAGAAAGAAAAACTATGAATACACGTAATTTATTAATATTCGCACTAGTCATAGCCGTACTGGCAGCCTACGGTTTCATCGGTATGAACTATCTAAACCAGCGCAGTCAGAACGATTCTTATGGCACCCAGATTGCCGATGCCTCGGCGCAGCTCCTGCAAATTACCCAGCCGCCTACTGACCTCGATATAAAGCTAGCCGCCGCCCAGGATAGACTGGTTGCAGTGCAAAAAGCTCTGGTCTTCAGCGCATCCGACATCGATATAGTCAACAACATTCTCGAAACAGCCGCCAAGATAGACATCGTTGCGGTGCCGCTGACAACGCAGCCGTGGGTGCAGGAAACCGTCTCCAATCAGGTATATTCGGTTTTCCGTGTCATAATACAAGTTACGGCAACCTATCAACAGATTGCTGCTTTCATCAACCTGCTGGAAACCGGCCAAACCAGTACGATGATTATCGAGTCTTTAAACGTTGCGGGTCCAGCCGGTGCTTTGTTATTGGAGAGCTCAGAAAGAGCAGCTCTCACCATCACCGCCAATATGCAAATCGCCATCTACACTTCTCTAATCAAACAGGTAAGCTAAAAAAGCTAAAGGAAGAATATGTATACAGCTTTAAATATAGGCAACCGAAATATTAAAGTCCTGACGCTTAACGGCAAACGGGTAAAGGCCTGGTCTTCCCTGAACATTGCCGCCGGGCTGGTGCGCGATGGAGAAATCCTGAAGCCCAAAGAGGTGGGCGAAGCCATCGACGCTCTCTTTAAGTCCAGCGACGCGCCAAGGAACAATGTCATCGTCAGCGTTGCCGGACTGCCTTTAACCTACCGGTACATAAAATTACCGAAGCTAGGCGCCTCGCAGTTAGAAGAGGCTATCCTGCGCGCCATCAGGAAAGAGGTAACGCTGCCTTTAGACGAATTATATTTAGCCTGGCAGCCCACGTTGAATAAAGGAGAGGAGCAGGAATATTTCGTTGCAGGTATGCCGCGCAATACGGTTGATACTCTGCTCCAAACCCTGGAAATAGCCAAAGTAGAACCATCCCACATTGAGCTGCGCGGGTTAGCCCTGGCGCGCCTGGCCAATCGGAGTAACGCTATCATCGTTAATATGGAACCCGATTGTTTCGACATCGTCGCCGTCACCAACGGTCTGCCGTCGGTATTGTATATTATGACCCCCAGAGGCGCGGACGCTACGCTGGAGGACAACATCTCCCAGCTGGCTAATGAATTGACTAAAATAACCGCCTTTGACCAGATTGACTCCCAGAAAACCCAGTTGAGCCCCACCACTCCCCTCCTCCTCACCGGCGAACTGGCTGCCGAGGCAATGGCGAGCGGCTTACTCCAATCGCAGCTTGAATTCCAGATAGAGCCGTTGGTTCCGCCGGTCGATTTCCCCAAAAATCTACCCGTCGCCGAATACGCCTGCACCATCGGGCTCGCCCTCAAGAAAACGGCGCTCAAACCGTCCGTCGAAGAAGGGGGAGTACGTTTTCAGAATATTGATATAGATATCCTGGCGGCGAAACAACGTAAGCCCAAAGCCAAAGCCATCAGCTTAAAAAGCCTGATACCGATTGTCGCCCTGATTGCCGCTATATGTCTCCTCTTCCCCTTGATGCAGTCTCGTAACCAGGTCATTGACCAAAATCAGACGCTGGATACCGAACTCGCCCGCGTTAACCGGTTGATTGATATGGCCAATATTATCAATGATCAGGCTGCCAAAACCGAAGCAACAATCAACGACCTTACCGCCCAGGCCGATGCCATTAAGGCCGCTAATGATAGCATCCTGGGTAGGAGGGGCTATTTTGGTACCAGCCTGGAATCGGTTACATCAAGCATGCCGTCGGCGCTTTATTTCACTGCAATAGATATACAAAATAAATCGATTACTATCTCGGGTGAAGCTGATAGCACCGCCACCGTTGTACTGTACGCCCAAGCCCTTGAATCTGCGGGGTTGTTTACAGAGGTGCGCATCACGCAGATGGATAATTCAGTTACATCCCTGCCGGACTCAAACCCAGCGGTGGATGTCTCCATCATCGTTTTCCAAATCCTCTGCACCAAATGATCGCCGGTTTCTAAAGGAGCCTAATGCATATCAACGACCTGCTAAAAAAAGTAATCAACCAAGGCGCTTCCGACCTGCATTTAAAGGTAGGCAGCCGCCCGGTAGTACGTATTGATGGAGAACTCCAGGTAATGGCGGACTCTGCCGCTATCAGCGCGGATGATATGAACGATATATTCAGCCAAGTGGCCAGCGAAGACCAGAGGAAAATATTTGAAACCGAACTGGAAATGGATTTTTCCTATCAGGCGCCGAACCTCGGACGTTTCCGTATCAACGTCCTCCAGGAAGAAGGGAATATCGGATTAGTCTGCCGTCCCATTAGTCTTGAAGTACCTACTATAGAAGACCTGGGATTGCCGGAAATATGTAAAAAACTGGTGATGTTGCCCAGCGGACTGGTAATCGTTACCGGGCCAACGGGCTGCGGCAAATCCACCACCCTGGCATCAATGATTAATTACCTCAACCACAATGTCAAGCGAAAAATCGTCACGATTACTGACCCGATTGAACATGTACATGTCGATATTAAGAGCGTTATCTCCCAGCGGGAATTAGGTAAAGATACACATTCTTTCAACCAGGCTTTAAAACACACCCTGCGTCAGGACCCGGACGTTATTATGGTGGGAGAAATGCGAGACCTGGAAACGATGGCTACGGTACTCACCGCGGCGGAGACCGGCCATTTGGTGTTAACCACCCTGCACACGATGGGCGCAGCCAAAGCCGTCGACCGATTTATTGATGTCTTCCCGCCGTACCAGCAACAGCAGGTTCGCAGCCAACTCTCAACGGTACTGCAAGGCTCAATCTTCCAGATACTGGTACCCCGCGCCGATAAAAAAGGAAGGGTCCCGGCGGTGGAAGTGATGTTATCTACACCAGCCATCAGAAACCTGATACGCGAAGGCAAGACATGGCAGATGTTTAATGTGATGCAGACAGGCACACAATTCGGTATGCAGACTTTAAACCAATCGCTGGCAGACCTATATCGAAAGAGGTTAATTACCCACGAACTAGCCCTGGACCGAAGTATCAATAAAGAAGAATTGAACGAGATACTGGACGGTCGAAAATAGGCTGTTCTACCGTGGCAGCTTTCTTCCTGTATAGAGAAATCCCCATAAGCATTTGACAATGCCTGATTATGGATTATAATTAGTTTAAATTGAGGGATATCTTCCGTCAGAAAGTGAGGGATTGATATGCCGAAAAAGAAACCGCTTATCCTGGTAGTTGATGACGATATCCGTATCTTACGCATGGTGAAAAGGATGCTGGAGCTGGAAAGCTTTGACGTCTTAACTGCCGATAGTGGCGAAACCGCTTTAAAAACATTCGACCAGGAAACCCCTACCCTGGTGCTTCTAGATATTATGATGCCGGACCTGGACGGCTATGAAGTCTGCAAGCATATCCGTGAATTTTCTAAAGTGCCGATTATCTTTGTGACCGCCCGGGGTGAGGAAAAGGAAAAGGTGGAAGGCCTCGACATCGGCGCCGATGACTACGTGACCAAGCCGTTTGCCGCTGGCGAACTCGCGGCAAGAATTCGCGCAGTGCTAAGACGCTCCGAAGACCAGATGATGCCCCAGGAAACAACCTTTCGCTGTAAAGACCTGGTCATTGATTTTACCTCGCGGCGGGTCATGGTAAATAACCTGGAGCTTAAACTCACTTCGACGGAATACAAAATGCTATCCTATATCGCCCAGAACGCCGGACGGCTGGTAACGCCCGACCAGTTGCTGTCCCACGTCTGGGGTGAAGAATATATCGGCGCAGCGCATCTGCTGCAGGTTAACATCGCCCGGCTTAGGAAAAAACTGGGCGAAGACGCTAAAAACCCCGAATATATCCTGACCCGCTCGGGCATCGGCTATATCATGACTAAAACGTCTTAACCTGTAAACTGCCTTTACCACAGCCAGTTTATTCAGTCTCCTCAAGCCAAGAGGAGACTTTTTTATGGCTTTTTTTATGGCTTTTTTTCTGGCTGTTATCATATTTTCCATTTTTTCTGCCTTAACATACCAATCTTTTTTACCATGTGATGTTTTTGTAAGAGTGTTTCCGCTGGTAGTGACCTATTTGTGAGGAGGTTTTCGTATTGTTAGAAGTGTAAGACAGGAGGCCGGACATGACACTTATATGGAACAATACGAATTCCTTTAAACAACACGCAGAAGATATGAAAAATTTCCGCCAGAACCATCGAAGCCGTCCGGCTGAACAATTCAAAGACATGCCGCCATTATCCAGCGTCAGGCCGCCGCAGGAAACAGGCCTTGTTAAAAGCATTACCAATGACCGCGGCAGAGTCGTCTTCTTCCCTATCTGGAAAATACAATTACTTCAAGGCACCAATAATTAATCTACGATAGTTTCTAAACTTTCCCCATCCACCCCGGGTTTCATTTTAACAATATTTCTCATACGTCCCATCGAATTTGTTATTCTTTTTATGTAAAGTGCGTATTGGGGAACAAATAAAAATATTGAAAAATAAAAAACAAATCCAAAAATAATGTTGATTTTTTATTGGGGATAGGTTATAGTAAAAGCACAATTGAATAAGCAGACAGGGGTGCCCGAGCGTAAGCGAGGGACTAACTGGATAGCAAGTCGGTGAGAACCCGACGCGGCCGCGCCGCTGTATTTGGTTAATAACCAAGAGCCAGAACGCCAACCACTGTAATGCCTACGAACTCCGCGGGGG
>CAIWTG010000205.1 GCA_903915565.1 uncultured Chloroflexota bacterium | reverse complement strand
GCTATATTGTTAATGTTTCTTCTATCCAGGGAATCGGCTATGTACCAGATCCGCTGAACGTTGCCTATATCACCACTAAAGCCGGCATCATTGGTTTTACCACCGTCATTCACGGCTACCTTAAGACGAAAGGTATAAAAGTGTCCTGCCTAATCCCGGGCGCCGTCAAAACCGAAATTGCCACCAACTCCCGCTACGTCGGTCCGCCGGAACGTGTAAAGGAAATGTTAGACCAAGCCAAAGAAATGTATAAAATCCCAATGTTCCTCACCTCGGAACAGGAAGCCGACGGTCTTATCGAAGGGATGAAAAAGGAAGAGTTTCTTATCTTTGTCCCAGCTAATATGGGACAGATGATGAAGATGCAGGGTCTGGACATGGAAGCCTATAATAATTATGTAGCAAACCCTCCACCCATGAGAATGCGCCCCCCGCCAAAACAATAATAACGGGGCAAAAGGAAAAAGATATAATAACCTCAAAAAAAGAGGTGTTGCATGAGCAATATACAAAACAAAGTTAAAGCCCTTATATCCAAAATGACTTTAGCAGAAAAGGTCGCCCAGCTGGGCAGCACTTTCGCCACCCCATTAATAGAAAATGGTAAATTCGCCCCGGCTAAAGCCGCCGCCGCGTTAAAGAACGGCATCGGGCATATCAGCGCCCCAGCCATGAACGCTAACCTCCCGCTCCGCGAGGTCGCTATTCTTATCAATGCCATTCAAAAGTACCTGGTGGAAAAGACCAAGCTTGGCATACCGGCGATTATCCATGAAGAATGCCTTAACGGTTTCCGCGCCCGGGGTGCGACCATTTTCCCACAGAATATCGGGCTTGCCAGCACCTGGGAGCCGGACTTAATCGGCAGGATAACCCAGGTCATCCGCCAGCAAATGAGGGCTACCGGCGTCCATCAGGGCTTAGCGCCCGTCCTTGATGTTACCCGCGACCCGCGTTGGGGCAGAGTCGAGGAAACATTCGGCGAAGACCCTTACCTCGTTGCCAGGATGGGCGTAGCCTACATCCGCAACCTGCAGGGCGACGATATTAAGCAAGGAATCGTCGCGACGACCAAGCATTTTGCAGGACATGGCCTGCCGGAGGGGGGATTGAATTGCGCGCCTTCACATATCCCGCCGCGCTTATTCAGAGAGGTTTATCTCTACCCCTTCGAGAAAGCCGTCAAAGAAGCCGGTATTCTCTCCGTTATGAACGCCTACCACGAAATCGACGGCATACCCTGCGGTGCTTCCGAGGAATTACTGACGGGTATCTTGCGGGACGAGTGGGGATTTGACGGTGTGGTTGTTTCTGACTATTTTGCCATCGCCCAATTAAGTTCAATCCACAAAATTGCCGCCGACTTAAGCGATGCCGCGGCGCTGGCTTTAAATGCCGGACTGGATGTTGAGCTGCCGTTTACTAATGCCTATGGCAAGCCCCTGCTGGAAGCGGTAAAAAAGGGTAAGGTGAAAATGGCAACCCTCGACCTTTCAGTCTCACGGGTATTGACGATGAAGTTCAAGCTTGGCCTTTTCGATAATCCCTATGTTAACCCGGAAGCGACTGAAAAAGTTATTGATACCCGGCCGACCGCGCACTTGCCCTGGAGGCAGCGCGCAAATCCATCATCCTGCTGAAAAACGATAAAAATCTTCTGCCGCTAAATAAAAACATCCGCGCGATTGCCGTCATCGGTCCTAACGCCGACAGCCAGCGGAATTTATTGGGCGACTATACTTACGCGTCCCATTCCGCCTTTGAGCTTAAGCCTAATAAAACCGGCGACCTAGAACTTGTTAAAAAAGATATTAAAGTTGACATGGTCGCCGAGCCCAAAATAGTCAGCATCCTTGAAGGCATTAAGACAGCGGTTAGTCAACAAACTAAAGTTATCTACGCCAAGGGCTGCGGCGTAAAAGATATTTCTAAAGACGGTTTTAATGAAGCTGTGAAGGCCGCTAAATCGGCCGATGTTACCGTTGTGGTAGTTGGCGATAAAAGCGGTTTGATGCCCGATAACACCTCCGGCGAGATGCGCGACAGAGATATGCTCGCTTTACCCGGTGTTCAGGAAGATTTGGTGAAAGCCGTATATGAAACCGGAACGCCTGTGGTGCTGGTGCTGGTTAACGGGAGACCATACACGATGAAATGGCTAGCAGAAAACATACCCGCCATTGTTAACGCCTGGGAACCGGGTGAAGAAGGCGGACGGGCGGTGGCTGACGTGCTCTTTGGCGACTATAATCCGGGCGGCAAGCTGCCCAATTCCTTCCCGCTTAACGAAGGGCAGATACCTACCTATTACGACCACAAACCGTCGGGCAGAAAGAACGACCCGTGGACGGATTACGTCGACGGTAAAGCCCGACCTCTTTTCGAGTTCGGATTTGGTCTTAGCTACACGACTTTCCAATTCGCTAATCTAAAAATAGAAAAAACCAAAATCACTGCTAAGGGAACACTTAGTATAAAGGTTGATATTAAGAACACGGGGAAAAGGGAGGGCGATGAGGTTGTCCAGCTCTATGTTAACGACATCGTAGCCAGCGTTACCCGGCCGGTTAAAGAGTTAAAAGCCTTCGAGCGTATCCACTTGAAACCCGGCGAGAAAAAGACCGTCGCTTTAGAGGTAACTGCCGACCAGCTGGCGTTTTATAACAAGAAAATGGAACGTAAAGTTGAGCCGGGCGCTTTCAAGGTTATGATAGGACGCTCCTCGGAAGATATCTTGCTCGAAGGCGAGTTCGAGGTTGCCGGATAATTTTTTGATGGGAAAAAATACAAAGCTCTCATTAGGTTTGGACATCAGCACCCAAAGTATCAAAACCGTTGTGCTGGACATCGACCGGCAAACGAAAGTATTTGAACACTCGCTGGATTACTGTCAGGATTCCAGGTTAAACACCTTCGGCATCCGTAAAGACGACTATATCCTGCCGCCCGAGTCCGACGGCGAAGCCAGTCAGCCCCCGGCGCTGTTCTTCGCCGCGCTTGATGCCATTTTCGCCGACCTTAAGCAAGGCGTGTCTTTACAGGATATCGTCGTCATTAATAACTCCAGCCAGCAGCACGGACACGTCTACCTCAATAAAAATGCTGTGACGGTTTTCCAAAGATTATTGAAGGGAGACTCAACATCGTCAGATCTCGTAGCTTTATTAATAGATAGTTTGGCGCATAATCGCGCGCCGATATGGATGACCTCTAATACAACCGAACAGACGGAACACATACGCCGTAATGTCGGCGGTAAAGAGGCAGCCATAAATCTGTCGGGTTCCGATATTCCTTTACGATTTACCGGCCCGATTATCAGGCGCATCGCCCGGCAGTTTCCTGATATTTATATCCGGGCAGAAATCATCCAACTAATCAGCAGTCTGGTCACCGCCATCCTCACCGGTAACGCTAAAACGCCGATAGATTACGGCAATGCCTGCGGTATGGCATTAATGGATTACCGGCGTAAAAAATGGTCGGATACTTTAATTAAGGCTACCACCGAAGATTTGCACGGCGGTGGGAAGGCTTTACTTGAAAAACTCCCCTCTATCGTTGCCCCCAACAAGGTAGTCGGTAAGCTAGCGTTGTACTTCGTAAAAAAATATGGATTTTCACCTTCGTGCCGGATTGTGGCCGGGTCGGGAGATAATCCGCAATCTAAGGTTTTAATGCGTGGCGACCTGCTAAGCCTGGGGTCGAGCCTGGTCAACATGGTATCGACGGACGGTAAAACCTTTGATATGAACGGTTATGCCAACGCCATGTATGACGGACTGGGCAGACCCTTCATCTTTGGCTGCCGCACCAACGGCACCATTGTCTGGGACAGGTTAAGGGTGCTGTACGGATTAAAAAAAGGTGAACATGACCCCGCCGAGCAAGCGCTGCAGCAAACCCCGGTTGGTCAATACTTAGTATTCTGGCAGCCGAGGGATGAGTCCTTTCCGCCTTCCGGCATCATAGACATGGTCAGAATTGGTTACGAAAAACCGAGCCTGGGCGCTGACTATGCCGGTCTTATTGAAACGACGCTGGCTTCGGTCTATTATCATTCGCAAGGTTTCACCAGAGAGACCAGCCAGCCGCTTTACGTTACCGGCGGCGCCGGGAGCAGTCGCGAGATAATCAGGCGGGTTGCCGCCATATGGAATCGACCGGTGGTGCCTCTGGACGAAGGCGGAGCCGCTCTTGGAGCTGCTATAGCTGGGGCTCATGCCTTATTAAAACCGTGGCAGAAGTTGGAATTTGTTAAGAGCCGCCAACCCATTCAGCCGCGACCTGAAGATGTTGCCGCTTTTCATCGTCCGGGCGGCTTTCTGGACATCTTTGTTAAAGAAGAGGCAAAATTGTTGATATAGTAATTTGTTAAAGGAGTTATTTATGAAACGCGACCTCGCTGAACAACTGGACCCCCAACTAAAAGAACCTATCAAGACGATGCTGAAAGTGATGCCGCGGCAGTCCTTCGATAACCTGCTAGTCGCGCGCGTAGAATCAAAAAAAATGTGGGCGGCGATGAAAATGCCGGTTGTCCCCGGCGTTAAAACTGAAGATAAAATAATTCCCGGCCCCAAGGATGCCCCTGATATCGCTGTGAGAATTTATAGGCTGGAAAAACAGTCAAAAGCACTCCCCGCTTTGTTATGGATTCACGGCGGTGGTTATATGCTCGGCGAAATCGACCAGGAAGATTTTACGGCCAAGAACTACACCTTGGCCGGAGAATGCGTCGTTGTTTCTGTAGAGTATCGCCTGGCTCCGGAAAATCCCTATCCGGCTCCGCTGGAAGACTGCTATGCCGCCTTAAAATGGCTTTCAACCCACGCCGATGAACTAAAAGTTGACCGGTCGCGCATAGGTATTGGCGGCGCGAGCGCCGGCGGGGGTCTGGCATCCGGACTGGCACTATTAGCCCGCGACCGGAAAGAAGTTAAAACTATTTTCCAACTGCTGGTTTATCCCATGATAAACGACTGTAATATCACCCCTCCCAACGATGCCTTACCCGACGCTCTTTTCTGGACTCGCGCAAACAATTTATTAGGCTGGCGTTCCTATCTTGGCTGCCAGCCGGGAGGCGAAGGAATTTCCTGCTATGCCGCAGCTTATAGAGCTGACAATTTGGAAGGACTGCCTCCAGCCTACATCACGGTTGGGGACATTGATTTATTTGCCCAGGAAGACGTCAATTATGCCCAGAGGTTAATTGCCGCGGGCGTTCCCACCGAGCTTCATGTCTACCCCGGAGGCTGCCACGCTTTTGATATGCTCGTTCCCGGCGCCGACATCTCTAAAAGATTTACGGCCGACATCCGCCGGGCTCTAAAACGGGCGCTGTATCAATAATTTAGGCTAAGGCTTTATCCTCGGTTTTACTTTTTATCAAAGTATTTCATGATATCGAACCCGTGCAGCGGACGGGCGAAAGCGCCCAGCGATGTCAGGTGAACATCACTATTGCCGTCCGGATTATTGCCGATGCCGAAGAAGAAACCGCCGTCGTGCATTATCCAAGGATTCACTATAAACGTACCCTGATTGCCATTGCAGGTATCTTCCGTCCAGCTCATCAAATACGCATCCTTACGCAGCTTAACGTAGAGACAGGGCGAACTCCACATCCAGCCGCCCGCATTCTTGTCGAGCATAATCGTCCAGGAATAGGAGTCGGGCGTGCTGTAGACGTGGATTGACTGCATCATCCCGCCATAAGTCCAGGAGAACGCTTTGCCGACAAGGTCAGTGGTAAAGCCGTGCCTGGCAACTACTGGAGACGTCGGACCGCCCTTCATCTCCAGGACGCCAAAGATAGCTTTATGCCCTACTTCCCAGGGTTTGCGTCCGTTGCCCATCTGCGCGTCCACACAGGTCGCCAGCGCATTGGAGAAGTCGACCGCCTGGGTCAAATTGCGCAGAGGTTTGCTCCCCGTACAGATATGGGAGAATATGATGATATCTTTAGCCGCTTCGTAGCCTTCGTATTTTTCACTATGCCAGGTTTTTTCACCTTCTGCCCGCCACTTCAGATGGTTGATGTCGGTAATGTCATATTCCCACGCGGGGCCGTCATCATAACGGAGTGTGAATGTCTTCGCGACCATGTAATCGGAGGGTTCCATAGTGTTCATGCTGGACATGATGGAGCGTCCTTCAAATATTTTGCTGTTCTTCTTGATGACCTCGTCCACCTCGGCCTGTGTGTAGTCTTTGTGCATATACTTCGGACGGTAAGAGGGTCGCACGCCCTTATTTTGGGGATTAATCATCTTGCGGTGTTCTTCACCTAAAGGAATCTCGGTGCCATAATCCGCCAGCGGCTCAAGGTTGGTTGACTGCCCGGTAATTTCACCCTCCCCGTAGTACATGGTATAGTCCAGCGCATCGTTTTTATCGAAGCCGAGTCGCATGCCGACATGCCTGATGTTAAATAGGTCAATCACTTCCAGCGTAAAAGCGCCGGAATATTCCTGCTCGACGCGGGAATAGATATACCGCCGGTCGTCGATTTTTATGTAGTCGGACGGGGCAGTGATGGTAATGCCACCCAGCGGGTCGCTCAACTCCACAAAAGATGACCAGACAACCGACGGGAAGAAGTAGAGCATCTCCACGCCGTTGTCGTTCTTCCAGTAAGTACCCTTGCCTTCAATGCGGTTGGTAAGGGCATGACGCTTTTCCGGTACGGAAGCGCCGGTAGCAACATAACCGAATTTGAAATCACGCCATACTTCACGCTTGTCCTTTTCAAATCCGCCAAACCACAGTTCGAAGGCGGTAACCAGATTTGTCTTGGTATCATAGACAACACCGTAACCGCGGACGGTATCCGGTATCATGTGCGTAAAGAGAATAATATCGTCAAGCTCTTTAGCCGAATAGGGCGCCGCGACGGCTTTGGCTCCACCCTCCGAGAATGTGAGTTTATCTTTAGACTCGAACTTATATTCCAGCGTCGGTCCCCCATCGAGAATAATCTTTAAAGATTTCCCGGCTAACGCCGTCGACGGTGGTGAAGCGCTCCCGGCTTTCGGTGCCGGTTTGAGTTTGGCTGAAATTTGCGCATCAGTCAGCGGTGTGTACTTGTTGTAGAAAGTAGATTTAAAGAAATCCATGAGGCTGGCTCCCTTCACAAAATTAGTTAGCGCGGAATATAGTAAAACCGCATCTGATTATAATCTACTAACGTGAGAAAAACAACGTAATCGCCCTACCGCGTCCCATGCGTAGAACACCTTGACAGATTATTACGATTGCGTTAATATTTAAGTATACGGTAACTGATTACCGTATTTTTGTTTTGGAACCCTGTTTCTTGATGTAATCGCTGGAATTATTGAATAGGAATAGTACAATGGTAAATATCGTAAATAGCAACAATGCTAAGATATATCTATTTTGCTGTGCCACCAGCTACGAACAGGCTGATATAACACGGAATATGACTCAAACTGGCATCGAAACCAAGGTGGTTTCCATCCCCTGTTCAGGGAAATTGGACATTCTGTACCTGACCAAAGCCTTCGAAACCGGCGCTGACGGTGTGGCGGTGATGATTTGTAAGCAAGGCGATTGCCGGTATTTAGAAGGCAATCTGCGCGCTAAAAAGAGAATTGCCGCGGTAGAAGAGCTGCTGGAAGAGACTGGGCTCGGCCAGGGACGGATTACCTTTATCCAACTGCAGGACGACGGTATTGCCCGCGCTATTAGTTCCCTTGAGGATTTTTGTCAGCAGATAAAAAAAATAAAGAACAATACCCCCATCGGTATTTCAAGAAAATAGGTCTGATTTCTTTGGTAAACGAGTATTTCAGGAGATTCCTATGAAACAAGTAAATAGACTGGCCGAAAAAATAAAGAGTAAAGAGTTTATCTTTACTGCCGAATATTTGCCTACCGTTGACGTAGATTCAGCCAAGATACAATCTTGTGCCAGTTATTTCAGCAATGGCATCGCGGCCGTAAATGTCGCCGATAATCACTACGGTGTAGTTGTATCCAGCCTGGCGGCTGCGGTGGTTTTGAACCAGGCCGGTATTGAGACTATTTATCAATTGGTCACCCGTGATAGGAATCGTATCGCCCTCCAGTCGGACTTATTGGGTGCGGCGCTCCTGGGGATAAATAATGTTTTATGCCTCTCCGGATATCACCAGACGCTTATCGGTAATCCCGAATCAACCAACGTCTACGATATCGATTCTATTCAGCTAACCGCCCTAGTTAAAAAGATGAACCAGGGGCAGTTACTGGATGGGAAAAAGATAGACGGCGGATTTTCCATGTTGATTGGCGCCGCGGCGAATCCCTATCTAAATCCTCCGGAAATGAATATGATGCGCCTGGCGAAGAAAATTGCCGCGGGAGCGGAATTTATCCAGACCCAGGCTGTGTTCGATGTCAGTACCTTCCAAAAATGGCTGGAAACCGCTCAAAAGAATAAGTTTACGGAAAAGGCGGCTTTTCTGGCTGGCGTCCTACCTTTTCGGAATGCTGCCCAAGCCCAGGAATTAGTCGAACACCACACCGACTTTGTTATACCTCCGGCCGTTATCGACCGTCTTAACAAGGCCGGCGATGATGCCGCCCAGCGGAAAGAAGGTCTGAAAATCGCTGGCGAAATAATGAAACAGGTTAAAGGCCTGCCGGGACTAAAAGGGATTCACATTCTTTCCGGCGGCAACGAAAGTATCGTACCGGAGTTATTGGCAACCGTTTCATAAGTAGAGATTGATATGCCGAAAAAGTATCATATTGAAACCAAAAAAATACCGCGTCGATTGCCGTCTATCGGCAAATTCGGCATTGTTGACTGGCGTGAAGACTGCGCTAACTGCCATAACTGCGTCAAGAAAGCCTGCGTCTATGATAGGTATCGCCAGGAGACCGACTACATTAAAAACCTGAATGACATCAACTCGCTTTTCTTCGATTGCATGGGGTGTTTTTCCTGCGTACAGAAGTGCACCAAAGGACTGCTGGCAATCACGGTCAACCCGGTCTATGAACACATGGGCAGCAGCTATTTTACACCGGACATTATCGCCACCACGTGGAATCAGGCGGATACCGCCAGCATCCCTGTTTCCGGCGCCGGTTACCGCGGTAAATTTTCCGGCACCGGCTTTGACGCCATGTGGACGGATATGTCGGAAATCGTCCGCCCTACCCGAGACGGTATTCACGGTCGCGAGTATATCAGCACATCGGTAGATATCGGACGAAAGCCGCGTTTACTTACTTTTAACGAAAAAGGCATTCTTGACGGCAAACTTTTCTCGCTGGTGGAACTCCCCATACCTTTGATTATCGATAAACTGCCGTCTAAATACTTTTTCCCCGGTCTTCTGCCGGTGTTTATTGAAACCGCCAGGCGAACCGGGACGATGGTAATTATAGACTGGGAAAACTTTGCATCCATCAAAGACGAGGCTCAACGAAACCTGGCAAACATTATCTTTCACCTGGATGTTGATAAACCCCTGATTCCGCCGGAAATTCTGCGGCAAAGCAAGCTCATAGAAATCAGCGACGGCGCCAATTTAGAAAAGCGTATCAGGGAGATAAAGACTATTAATCCGGATTTGGTGATAATCGCCAGGGTTGATTTGGATGCTCACGGCGAGCAGAGGGCTATCGAGTTAGCGCACCAGCCTTATATAGAAGCGATTCACATCGTGGCGGATATCAGCGGTAATCAGGTTAACGCGGATAAACCTATCTTTATTAAAGACGCGCTGCGCCGTATCCACACATCCCTGGTAAAAAGCGGCATCAGGGATGAGGTGACCATCATCGCCGGGGGCGGCATCGCTTTGGCGGAGCATCTGGCTAAACAAATGCTCTGCGGCGCCGATTTAGTAACGGTAAACATGCCGTTGTTAATCGCGCTGGAGTGCCGTTTTTGCCAGAATTGCCGCGACGGTTTTACCTGCCCGGCGGAAATCGAAAAGATAAGCCGGGAATACGGCGTCGGGCGCATGACGAATTTAATCGCCGCCTGGCATGACCAAGTTATTGAAGTTATGGGCGCCATGGGCATCCGCGAAGCCCGCCGCCTCCGGGGTGAGGCCGGCCGCGCCATGTTTTTTGAAGACCTTGAGGAGGACACCTTTGGCAGACTCTTTGGTGCAAGAAAATAAAACTCCCCAAATTTTACCTGAAAATACATTAAAAACGCTGGTTCCGCCGGTGGCAGTGCCGCGGGCTGTCAAACCGGCTCCTTCGCGCTACAGGAACGAGATTGCCAAATATATCATCCGGCGCAGCAGCGCATGCACTTTTTGCGGCAAATGCGCCGAGGTATGCCCCTACGGCGTGCATGTTCTGAAACCCGGCTACAAATTGTTCCTGGCGCCCCATTTGAATGTCTGCATCGGTCCTTCCTGCCAGCAAACATCCCATTACTGCATTGACCTGTGCCCGAACAAGGCTTTAAAAATGGTCGAAAACCCGATGTTGAAAGCCCTCGGAGACTACCGCTGGACTCCCGATATTATCCTGGCTACCTGGAAAATGGCGGAAACCGGTGAACCGCCTTCTCCTGATTATAATTATGAATACGAACTGGGCGCTTCCGGCGGCGGGTTCGACCGGCTTAAGTTTAAGTTCCCGGAAAAGCCGCCCGTTATCTTGAGCGACGACGAAATAGATACCAGCCTTGAGCTCAACCGGCGTCTTGACGACCGCCCGCAGATAAAAATCGACGTTCCTTGGTACGGCGGGGGCATGTCCTTCGGCTCGGTCAGCAATGTAACCCAGCTGGCTAAAGCCAGAGCCGCGGTAGCCTTCAATACCTTTACCTGTACCGGAGAAGGGGGCTATATGGAGCGGATGCGGCCCTATGACGACCATGTTATCACACAGGTTGCCACCGGGCTTTTCGGCGTCCGCGAAGAGACGATTCAAAGAGTGCGCATGGTCGAGTTCAAATATGCCCAGGGCGCCAAACCCGGACTGGGCGGCCACCTCTTAGCCGATAAGGTTACTCCGGCCGTAGCCCGGATGCGGGAAACGGTAACGGGGATTTCGTTGTTTTCGCCCTTCCCGTTCCACAGCGTCTATTCGATTGAAGACCATAAAAAACATATGGACTGGATTAAGCATATTAACCGGCGGACGCTGGTATCGACCAAGGTTTCCACGCCGGCTGATGTTGATATGGTCGCTGTGGGCAGCTATTCTGCCGGCACGCACATCATCCACCTTGACGGCGGTTACGGCGGTACCGGCGCTGCTCCGGATATCGCTAAAAAGAACATCGCCATGCCCATTGAATACGCCGTTATCAAAGTACACCGTTTCCTGGTGCAGGAAGGCATCCGCGATAAAGTCACTATGATTGCCAGCGGCGGCTTAAGAACAGTTTACGACATCGCTAAAATTATCGCCCTTGGTGCTGACGGCGTGGTTGTCGGCACGTCGGAGCTGGTCGCGCTGGGCTGCCTGCGCTGCAGCCGCTGCGAAAGCGGGCGGGGTTGTCCGCGCGGTATTGCTACCACCGACCCCGAGCTGGCGGAAACGGTAGATTTGGACTGGGGAACGCAGCGCATTATTAATCTTTACAACGCCTGGCGCAAAGAGCTGGTGAGCATTCTGAAAAGACTGGGCATCAGGAGTGTACGTGAATTAAGGGGTCGTACCGATTTATTGATGCACCTCGATTATGAAAACAAACCGGTGAACCCAAAATGAGCAACGAACTAATCGAGAAATTAATAGCGTCCCGGCAAAGGCTGAACGAATCAATCGGGCTGCCGTTCCCTACCGACTATAAGGGAGAGGAAGAAGGCGGCTGTGGCGTGGTGGGCTTTTGTTGTACCGAACCTGTCGCCGCCCGGCACATCCACGAACCGTCCAAACAAATGCACAATCGCGGCAACGGCAAGGGCGGCGGTATTGCGGCGCTGGGCTTTATTCCGGAGCAACTGGGCGTCACGGCTGATGTGCTGGAGAACTATTATATGCTGCACATCGCCGTGCTGGATACGGGCGTTATCCGGAATATAGAAGACAAATACCTCAAACCTTATTTTGAAATCACTGCCTCCGATAAGTTGGACACCATCGCGAATTGGACGTCGATACCGATACTGGAAGCCAAGCCTCCAGACGTCTATCGCTATTTTCTCCGCCCTAAGACGGACATCCTGGATTCTTTCGTGGCGAAAAACAAATTGTCTTCTCTCTCCCGCGTCGAAGCGGAAGGCGAGTTTATCAATCAGCAAAGCATCAGCCTCAACCAGGAGTATTATGCTTCGCTGGGTGAGAAAAAGGCGTTCGTGATGTCTTACGGTAAAAACATCATGATACTCAAAGTGGTTGGTTATGCCGAAGCGATTACGGACTATTACCGCATCAATGACCTTAAGGCGCATGCTTGGATTGCTCATCAGCGGTTCCCCACTAAAGGACGCGTCTGGCATCCTGGCGGCGCCCATCCCTTCGGGGCTTTGAATACAGCTTTAGTGCATAACGGCGACTTCGCTAACTACCATTCAGTGTGCGAATATCTGGCGCAGCGTAATATCTACCCCCAGTTCTTAACCGATACCGAGGTCTCCGTACAGTTATTCGACCTTCTTGATAGGACCTATCGCTACCCCCTGGAATACATCATCGAGGCTTTGGCACCGACCTCGGAGTTAGATTATGATAGATTGCCCAAGAACAAGCAATCCTTGTACCGGGCGATTCAAGCCACTCATATCCACGCCTCGCCGGATGGTCCCTGGTTCTTTATAATTGCCCGCAACCTGCCGCAAGCGCAAAAGTTCCAGCTTATCGGCATCACCGATACGGCGATGCTGCGCCCGCAGGTTTTTGCCTTTGCCGACGGCAAGATGCAGGTAGGTTTGATAGCTTCGGAAAAGCAAGCCATTGACGCCACCCTGTTAAGCATGTCCAAGGAAGACAGCCGCATCTGTCCCGTCGCCGACCGTTATTGGAATGCGCGCGGCGGTAGCCACACCGATGGCGGCTCTTTCATCTTTACCCTATCGAAAAATAAAACCGGAAAATACGAGCTTTCCTGCAACGACAAGTTTGGAGTTCCGGTGCGTTTGCCGTCCGGGAAAGAAATAGAAGCCGTTCCTGCAGCTTCCGTTTCGTCTCATATTGATAAAAAAATCAGTGACGATATCCGCCGCAGTTTAGAAGCTGGCGGCTCGGCTACCTTCGACTTTATCCGTAAAAATCTCACCGCCTGGACACTTACAGATTTTCGCGCTGCCTGTGAGGCAATTGTCGCGTTGGCCAAAGACTCGACCCTGACAACGGCAGCTATTGATTGTCTGACGCTCCTGAATGACCGCCGCTGCGCCACCGGCGATAAAAAACGTAAGCATGTCATTCATGTGGTCAGGGAAACCCTGCACACCCTGTTCGGTAATTTGCCCGGACTGGACGAAACAACCGCCGGTGCTTACCGGTTGATAACCTATGATACCAAACAGGGTTTACGCCCGCCCAAAGGCGATGAAACCACCCTGGTTATCGATACTAAAGGATTTCCGCCGGAGGGCAATGATTGCGATGCCGCTTTAGTAATGGACGCCTATTTTAAAGGATGGAAACATTTTATCTCCTTCAATTGTGCCGGGCAGCGCTTTATCGGCTGCGGCTTGGGTCCAATGACCGACGGCGTAACCATCGACGTTTATGATAGCTCCGGCGATTACCTTGGTTCCGGGATAGACGGACTGACGATTACTGTCCACGGCAATGCCCAGGACCAGGTAGGACAGATAATTAAAACAGGCAAATTAGTTATCCATGGCGATACGGGGCAGACCTTCTTGTACGGAGCTAAAGGCGGTTCTATTTATGTTCTGGGCAATGCTGCCGGTCGCCCGCTTATCAACTCCGTAGGCCGACCCAAGGTGGTAATTAACGGCACCTGTCTGGACTTTCTCGCCGAATCCTTTATGGCCGGCGACGTATTTAACAACGGCGGCTTCGTCATCCTGAACGGCATTACCTTCGACGATGCCGGCAATATTACTCCGCTGTCGGAGCCTTACGCCGGCAGCAACCTGTTTTCCCTGGCTTCCGGCGGCGCTATCTACATTCGCGACCCGCAGAAATCCATGGTCGAACAGCAGCTTAACGGCGGAAGTTTCTTTAAAGTGACCGATGCCGATTGGGAAATTATCCTGCCCTTCCTCGAGGAAAACGAGCGGCTTTTCGGCGTCAAAGTGAACGACCTCCTGACGGTGGATGGTAAGTTATGTCAACCTTCCGAAGTCTACCGAAAGGTTGCCCCGGTCAAGCTGGTGGCACTGGGTGTCGCCACCGAAGATTCGGACGAATAAATATTAAGGTTGAAAATATGACGATAAGGATTAAAAAACGCTCGACTGGCAAAAACCTCCGTACTGAAGTTGAAAAACGCGCGGAAGTAGACCTCGCCACCTGTTACCAGTGTAAAAAGTGCTCCATCGGCTGCCCGGTTTCGGGGCTGGTGGCCTCACCGCCGGCGGAGATTATCCGCAGGCTGCAGCTTGGCGCCGGTGACGAATTACTGCAGACCGACCTCGTCTGGACTTGCCTGTCCTGTGAAACCTGCTACGCCCGCTGCCCTAACGAAATTAACTTCGCCGGGATTATCGATGCCATGCGCGCCATCGCTCTGGAAAAAGGCGTCGCCAGACCTGCGGGTAATTCCCCTCTGTTCAATCGTCGTTTCCTCGATACCGTCAAGAGTTACGGGCGCGCCTACGACCTGCAAATGATAGTCGGTTATAAGCTGGGAACGGGCAAACTTATGGATGATGTTGAAAAGTTCCCAACGATGTTGAAAAAAGGTAAGATGGCCATTTTGCCGCCTTCCGGTGCGGACAAAAGCAAGGTGAAACGCATTTTTAATGCCGCAAAATCAAAGGGGAAGAGCCGATGAAATACGCTTATTACCCCGGTTGTGCCAGCCACTCCACCGCCCGTGATATGCACGAATCATGTCTGGCGGTGGCTAAAGCGCTGGGCATCGACCTGCAGGAAATTAAGGGATGGACGTGTTGCGGCGCTTCGGCGGCGCACCAGACCGACCGCATTTTGGCGGCAGCCCTGCCGGCGGCAAATCTACTACTAGCTAAAGAGATGAACCTGGACATGGTAGTCAATTGCGCCGCCTGTTACAGCCGCTCGAAAAACACCAACTACGACGTCGTTAACTCTCCCGCTGTTAGGAAGAAGGTTAAGAATGCCTTGGGGCAGGACTACGACGGCTCGGTGGCGGTGCGTCACTTCGTCGAAGTGCTCTCCCATGATTTAGGTCCGGCCAAGCTGAAAAAAGCCGTGAAACAGCCGCTCAACGGCCTTAAAGTCGCCAGCTATTACGGGTGTTACCTGCTGCGTCCGCCCGAAGTAACCGGCTTCGATAATCCGGAAAATCCTACACTTTTAGAAAACCTGGTGGAAGCCATCGGCGGTGAAGCGTTAGAATGGCCCGGTAAAGTTGAATGCTGTGGCGGGGCTTTAAACCTGACCCGAACGGATATCACGGTGGCGCGTTCCGCCGCGATTATCGAGATAGCTAAAGCCGCCGGCGCGGAATGCATCGTGACCGCCTGCCCGATGTGCCAGACCAGCCTGGACCTTAGACAGCTGGACATGGTGAAAACTACCGGTAAAACATATAACATGCCGGTGCTTTATATTACGCAGTTAATCGGTTTGAGCCTTGGCATCCCACCTAAGGAGCTGGGCATCAACCGTCTGATGGTACCGCCCAAAGCGGTTTTACAGGCGCTCAATCTATGAAAAAGTCAGCTAACCGGAAAGGTCAAAACATGGCGAAGAAGGTAAAAAAACAGGTCGGAGCGGTGCTGGTTCAGGGCGGGGGCATTGCGGGTATTCAAGCCGCGCTGGACCTCGCTAACTCCGGCTTTAAGGTTTATCTCGTCGAACGCGAAGCCGCTATCGGCGGTATGATGGCGCGACTCGATAAAACCTTTCCCACCGGTGATTGCGCCACCTGCATCGTGTCTCCCAAGCTGGTGGAATGCGCCCGTAACTCCAATATTACGATTTTAACACTAGCCGAGTTGGCTAACCTGGAAGGTAAGCCGGGCAATTTTAAAGCCACTGTTAAGATTCAACCCCGCTACATCAATGAGGAAAAATGCACCGCCTGCGGCCAATGCACCGACGCCTGCCCGGTGAATATTCCCAACCAGTTCGACCGCAATCTGGGCACGCGTAAGGCGATTGCCAAGTATTATCCCCAGGCCACACCGAATATCTTTGGTATTTTGAAAAACGGACATTCTCCGTGTAAAGTGGAGTGTCCGGCTAATGTTAACGTTCAGGGCTACGTCCAGCTGATTAAGAAAAAGGAATACATCAAAGCCGTCAACCTAATCCGTGAGCGGAATCCGCTCTCGGCCATCTGCGGACGCATTTGCACTCACCCCTGCGAAACCGAGTGTACCCGCAGTTTACTTGATTCAGCAGTGGCTATCAGACTTCTTAAAAGATTTGCCTCGGATAAAGAGATGGAAATGATAGCCTCCGGTGAGCTGGTTTTACCGGAAGCAAAAACCCCGCCCCCGGACGCTAAGAAAGTGGCTATTATCGGTGCTGGACCGGCCGGTCTGGCTGCCGCCGACGATTTGGCTGGCCGCGGTGTGGCGGTAACTGTCTATGAAGCTTCGTCGGCTGCCGGCGGCATGCTCCGCTGGGGTATTCCGGAATATCGCCTCCCCAAAAATATCCTCGACCATGAAATCAATCTGATTCAGCGTAAAGGCGTTAAATTTGTCTACAATACCCGCATCGGCGGCGATATCACTTTGAACAAATTACAAAAAGAAAATGGCGCCATCTTTATCTCGGTCGGCGCACAATCCAGTCGCAAACTGGGCGTCGAGGGAGAGGATAAGACAGGCATCACCTATGGCGTTGAGTTCCTGCGGCAGGCAGCCGGTGAAAATAAGCCCAAACTCCCCAACAAAGTCGTCGTTATCGGCGGCGGTAACGTGGCGGTAGATGTCGCCCGCACTGCCCTGCGGCTGGGCGCGAAAAATGTAAACATGGTGTGTCTTGAACAGCGCGATGAGATGCCGGCTCTGCCCGAAGAAGTAACGGCGACGCTTGAAGAAGGCATAACGATTAAAAATGGCTGGGGACCCCGCCGTATTTTGGGTAACGGTGCTGTCAGTAGTATTGAATTGAAGCGGTGCACCAAAGTCTATGATGAAAACGGACGCTTTAGTCCCGTTTATGATGATGACGACCGCACATCACTGGAAGCCGATGCCATTATCGTAGCCATCGGGCAGGCGTTGGAAAAACAATGGACGTCCGATTCCCCCATCACCGTAGAAAGAGGCAGCCTTAAAGCTGACGCCGTAACGCTTCAAACCTCGATTAAGGGTATTTTCGCCGGCGGCGATGCTGTAACCGGTCCGGCTTCCGTTATCCAGGCAGTTGCTGCCGGTAAGCGCGCCGCCGAATCTATAGCGCGTTACTTAAACGGTGAAGATATGAAGGCCGACCGTTTTGAGGCTTCCATCAAACCGCTCCCACAGGAGCTGCTGCCCACAACTAAAGGCAAAGAGAAAATTCAGCGCGCCGCGCCTGATGCTTTGGCTGTCGCCGACCGCACTGGCAACTTCCAGGAAGTCGAGGGCGGCCTGACGGAAGAACAGGCTCTAGCTGAAGCGGAGCGCTGTCTGAACTGTGCTTTGTGTTCCGAGTGTCTGCAATGCGTCACCGCCTGCGAGCAAAACGCCGTCGACCACTGTATGAAGGACCGCACCATTGAGCTTGACATAGGTGCTGCAATTTTAACCCCCGGCTTTACCGAGTTCGCCGCGGAGAAAAAGGGTGAGTTCGGCTTCGGACGCTATCCTAACGTGTTGACCAGCGTCCAGTTCGAGCGCATGCTTTCCGCCTCCGGTCCCTATAATGGCGACATCATCCGCCCATCGGACGGCCAGCCGGCGAAAAGAATCGCCTGGATACAGTGCGTCGGGTCGCGGGATACCCGCTGCGGTAATGAATATTGTTCTTCGGTCTGCTGTATGGTCTCGACCAAACAGGCGCTGGTGGCTGCCGACCATCTGCCGGGGCTGGAGGCATCCGTCTTTTATATGGATATCCGCGCCTACGGCAAGGACTTCGACCAGTATTATGAACGGGCCAAACAGCAGGGGGTCAGCTACATCAAAGGCATTCCATCGCGCGTCCTGCAAATCCCCGGCTCTAAAGAATTAAGACTGCGTTTCGTGGACAAAGACAACAAGCTGAACGACCGCGAGTTCGACCTGGTGGTTTTATCCGTAGGCATGGAACCGGGGTTGACCACGACCGCTGCCGCCAAACAGTTCGGAATCGAGTTGAACGAATACGGGTTCTGTAATACGGACAGGCTGGCGCCATTGGTAACGTCCCGCGGGGGAGTCTTTGTGGCGGGGTCTTTCCAGGAGCCCAAGGATATTCCGGAAACCGTGACCCAGGCCAGTGCCGCCGCTTCGATGGCGATGGAACTGCTCGCGCCGTCGCGCAATACCCTGATTACTAAAACTGCCTACCCGGAAGAACACGATATTACCGACGAATCGCCGCGTATCGGTGTGTTTGTCTGCCATTGCGGGCATAATATCGCCTCGGTAGTGGACGTGGAACGCGTTAGAGACGCGGCGGCTAAAGAGCCCGACGTAGTATTTACCGCTGACACGATGTTCACCTGCTCTAACAGCAGCCTGGACAATATCCGCGACATGATACATGAGCATCGCCTTAATCGGATTGTGGTGGCTTCCTGCACGCCCCGCACTCATGAACCCATTTTCCGCGATACGCTGCGCGAGGCTGGATTGAATCAGTATCTCTTCGAGCTGGCAAATATTCGCGACCAGTGTTCCTGGGTACACTCCTCTCAGCCGGAAGCCGCAACGCAAAAAGCCATCGAGCTGGTGCAGATGTCCATCGCCAGGGCCAGGCGTCTCAAGTCTTTACAGAGCTCTTATTTTAACGTGAACCAGACCGGACTCATTATCGGCGGCGGCGTCGGCGGGATGACGGCGGCTCTATCTCTGGCCGACCAGGGGTACAAAACCGTCCTTATCGAAAAAACCTGGCGCCTCGGCGGCAATTTTACCAACCTGCATTATACCCTTGAGCATAAGGACGTCAAACCCTTCCTTAACGACCTTATCAGACGCATGAAAAAGCATTCCAATATTGAGCTGCACCTCAACAGCGAGGTCAAAAATGTCGCCGGTTTTGTCGGCAATTTTGAAGTCACTTTGGTACAAGATGGCAAAGAGGTCAAGGTGTCCGGTGGGGCGATTATCGTGGCTACCGGCGCCAGTCCGGCGTTGACGCAGGACTTCCGAATGGGACAATCACCAAAAATTATAACCCAGGTTGAGCTGGAAAATTCCCTTTATAAAGGCGAATTCAATCGCAACGCCCGGAACATAGTGATGATACAGTGCGCCGGTTCGCGCAATGACGAACGCCGCTATTGCAGCCGGCTTTGCTGCTCCATGGCGGTGAAGAATGCCTTGAAGCTGAAGCAACTGAATCCCAACATCAATATTTACGTGCTTTACCGCGACATCCGCACCTACGGCTTCCGTGAAAAGTATTATCAGGAGGCACGTAAGGCTGGTGTTATCTTTATACGCTATGAAAAAGAAAATTTACCCGTCGTTTCCGGCGACGCCGACCTGCTGGTAACAGTAAATAGTCCCGACTTCCCCGAGACAATCGAAATCGAGGCGGATAACGTGATATTGAGCACCGGTATCGATGCCTTAAAGGAAAACCGCAAACTGGCGGACATGCTCAAGGTACCGCTGAACACGGACGGATTCTTCAACGAGGCGCACCTC